>NZ_RSAM01000007.1:0-187571 GCF_009377945.1 Salinivibrio sp. VYel1
CATGCACTTATTAAGTACACCACCTTCCTCACTGCTGAAAGTGCTTTACAACCCGAAGGCCTTCTTCACACACGCGGCATGGCTGCATCAGGGTCTCCCCCATTGTGCAATATTCCCCACTGCTGCCTCCCGTAGGAGTCTGGGCCGTGTCTCAGTCCCAGTGTGGCTGATCATCCTCTCAAACCAGCTAAGGATCGTCGCCTTGGTAAGCCATTACCTTACCAACTAGCTAATCCTAACTGGGCCCATCCCAACGCGATAGCTTACATGTAGAGGCCACCTTTGGTCCGTAGACATTATGCGGTATTAGCCGTCGTTTCCAACGGTTATCCCCCTCGTCAGGGCAGGTTCCCAGCCGTTACTCACCCGTCCGCCGCTCGACGTCCAGTAAATCCACCGAAGCTTCAATACTGCCGTTTCCGCTCGACTTGCATGTGTTAGGCCTGCCGCCAGCGTTCAATCTGAGCCATGATCAAACTCTTCAATTTAAGTTTTTTCGAAACCGAAGTTTCAGCTCAATGAATACTGATTACTGTTTCTCTCCGAAGAGAAAAACGAATTGACTGTGCCGAACAACTGTAAAAGTTGTCGTTTGGTCACTCAGTTCATCGAATAAATCTTTTTGTCTATTCTCAACGAGTGCCCACACAGATTGCATAGGTCAAATTGTTAAAGAGCGTTGACGATGCGAAGCTGCGCTTCGCTTGGTCAGGGCTGCGTATCTTACGCGCCTTGCCGTTAAAGTCAAGAAGAAATTTTATCTTTTATTTTCAACCCGCCGGGTGAAATAAAACCTCTTTTTGACTCCCCTAACGCGCTATCTGCGTTAAGTAGGGCGGCATTCTAAAGCGTTTGTGACATCCGTCAATCATTAATTGTTTGTTTTTTACTAAGCGGTCTATTTTTGTCCGATATCGCCTTTTTTGGTCAACTAAACCTCGTTTTGCTTCCTAAGCATTAAAAATTGTCATTTATGATGCAAATTTTATTCTTTGTACCCCGACCTCTTGTATGAAAGGAGACAAACATCGAAAACCTATCAGGTATTTTGCTCTATACAAGCCTAGGCTAGATAAAGAAAAAGCCAGGCGAGTTGCCTGGCTTTTCTGGGTGCTGCTTATAAGTAATAAAACTTATTCTGCAGCTTGCTCAGCGTCTTGCTCTGGGCGATCAACAAGCTCGATGTAAGCCATTGGGGCTTTATCACCGGAGCGAACACCGCATTTCAGAATGCGAGTGTAACCGCCAGCACGTGAAGCAAAACGTGGGCCGAGTTCATTAAACAGTTTCGCTACGACTTCGTCGTTACGAGTACGAGCGAATGCTACACGACGGTTAGCAACACTGTCGTTTTTAGCTAAGGTAATCAACGGTTCAATGACGCGACGCAGCTCTTTTGCCTTCGGCAAAGTTGTTTTGATAACTTCGTGAGTTACCAGCGAGCTAGCCATGTTGCTGAACATCGCTTTACGATGGCTGCTGTTGCGATTGAGTTGACGACCACTCTTACGATGGCGCATGACCTAATCCTTCTAACTAAATAATCAGTCTCTGATTAATCTTCAGCAATAGATGCTGGCGGCCAGTTTTCTAGGCGCATACCTAGAGACAGACCACGTGATGCCAGCACGTCTTTAATTTCAGTCAAAGACTTCTTACCAAGGTTTGGCGTTTTCAGAAGCTCAACCTCGGTACGCTGTACCAGATCACCGATATAGTGAATCGCTTCTGCTTTCAAACAGTTAGCAGAGCGAACAGTTAGTTCAAGATCGTCTACAGGACGCAGTAGGATCGGATCGAACTCTGGCTTCTCTTCTTTCTCCTCAGGGACACGTACATCGCGCAGGTCAACAAACGCATCTAGCTGTTCTGCTAGGATGGTTGCCGCACGGCGAATCGCTTCCTCAGGATCCAGTGTACCGTTAGTTTCCATATCGATGACCAGCTTGTCGAGGTCAGTACGCTGTTCGACACGCGCTGCTTCCACTTTGTAAGCAATGCGATCTACTGGGCTGAACGTTGCGTCAACAAGTAGGCGACCGATTGGACGCTCGTCGTCTTCGCTATCGATACGCGCAGACGCTGGTACATAGCCACGACCACGTTCTACCTTGATACGCATGCTAATTTCAGCGCTTGCATCAGTCAGGTGGCAGATAACGTGTTCTGGGTTCGCAATCTCAACACCACCATCATGGGTGATGTCGCCTGCAACAACAGGGCCTGCACCAGACTTGGTCAGAGTAAGGATAACTTCATCTTTACCCTCAACCTTAACGGCTAGGCCTTTAAGGTTAAGTAGGATTTCCAGGATATCTTCCTGAACCCCTTCTTTGGTGCTGTACTCGTGCAATACGCCGTCAATTTCAACTTCCGTCACCGCACAGCCTGGCATAGATGAAAGTAGGATACGACGTAGCGCATTCCCCAGAGTATGGCCAAAACCACGCTCTAGGGGTTCAAGAGTTACTTTTGCGTGCGTCGAGCTAACTTGTTCAATATCAACTAGACGCGGCTTAAGAAATTCTGTTACAGAACCCTGCATTATGTCCTCTCTTTAGTTCAGCTTTACTTAGAGTAAAGCTCGACGATCAGGTGTTCGTTGATGTCAGCAGACAAATCAGAACGCTCTGGTAGGCGCTTGAATGTGCCTTCCATCTTCTTGCTGTCTACTTCGATCCAAGTTGGCAGTTCGCGTTGAGCGGCAACTTCTAGAGCTGCTTTGATACGCGCCTGGTTCTTAGCTTTCTCGCGAATGCTAATCACGTCGTTTGCCGAAACCTTGAAAGAAGGTACGTTAACTACTTTGCCGTTAACTAGGATCGCTTTGTGGCTTACCAGCTGACGTGATTCAGCGCGAGTTGCGCCAAAGCCCATGCGGTAAACTACGTTGTCTAGGCGACCTTCAAGAAGCTGAAGCAGGTTCTCACCTGTATTACCCTTGATGCGGGCAGCGTCTTTGTAGTAGTTACGGAACTGCTTTTCCATTACGCCGTACATACGACGTACTTTTTGCTTCTCGCGAAGCTGAACGCCATAGTCAGACAGACGGCCGCGACGCTGACCGTGAACGCCTGGGACGTTATCGATTTTACACTTGGTATCAATCGCGCGTACGCCTGACTTAAGGAATAAGTCAGTGCCTTCGCGACGGCTAAGCTTCAGCTTAGGACCCAAATATCTTGCCATGATCTTTCTCCAATATTCTAAGAAACAGCGCTAGTGCGTATTAAACGCGGCGTTTCTTAGGTGGACGACAACCGTTATGCGGGATTGGCGTCGCATCAACAATGTTAGTGATGCGGAAGCCCGCTGCGTTCAAGGCACGAATAGTAGACTCGCGACCTGGACCTGGACCTTTAACCATCACTTCGAGGTTTTTCAGGCCGTACTCTTTTGCCATTTCACCACAACGCTCTGCAGCAACCTGAGCAGCGTATGGAGTTGACTTACGAGAGCCACGGAAACCTGAACCACCGGCGGTCGCCCATGCCAGAGCGTTGCCTTGACGGTCAGAAATCGTCACGATTGTGTTATTGAAAGACGCATGAATGTGCGCGACGCCATCAGCGACTTGCTTGCGTACGCGTTTGCGTGCACGAGTTGCTTGTTTAGCCATAGTACTTATCTACCCCGATTATTTCTTGATCGGCTTGCGCGGACCCTTACGGGTACGAGCATTGGTCTTCGTACGCTGACCACGTAGTGGCAAGCTGCGACGATGACGAATACCGCGGTTACAACCAAGGTCCATAAGACGCTTGATGTTCATGGAAATTTCACGACGTAGATCGCCTTCTACGGTGTACTTAGCGACACCGTCACGCAATTGGTCGATCTGTTCTTCTGATAGTTCACTGATCTTAGTGCTTTCAGCAATACCTGCATCAGCTAAAATAGCTTGAGAGGTGGTTTTGCCGACGCCGTAAATCGCAGTCAATGCGATAACAGCATGCTTTTGATCAGGAATGTTAATGCCTGCTATACGGGCCACTATTCACTCCTAGTACTTTTCAAGTAGAGCCGCTGCAGAGCCCGTCGAGGATACGCAGCGGCATAACCACTTCTTTTGCACATACAAAAGGTGGGCTGGCTAATGTAGCCAGCCTGACCTCATTTTGCAAGAAAAATATTCTGCTATTAGCCTTGGCGCTGCTTGTGCTTTGGCTCACTGCAGATCACACGAACGGTACCGTTACGCTTGATCACTTTACAGTTACGGCAGATTTTCTTAACGGAAGCACGAACTTTCATTGCTAAACTCCGTAAATAGACAACCTATTAGCGGCCGTAGCCTTTGAGGTTGGCTTTTTTCAACACGGACTCATATTGTTGAGACATCAAATGAGTCTGAACTTGAGCCATAAAGTCCATGATTACGACTACTACGATGAGTAGTGATGTACCACCAAAGTAGAAGTGGACATCCCACGCAATCATCATGAACTCGGGGATCAGACAGATAAAGGTAATATACATGGCACCTGCGAGGGTTAACCGTGTCATTACTTTATCAATGTATTTAGCAGTCTGCTCACCCGGGCGAATACCAGGTACGAACGCTCCTGACTTCTTCAAATTATCTGCTGTTTCTCGCGGGTTAAACACCAACGCTGTATAGAAAAAGCAGAAGAAGATAATCGCTGCCGCATAAAGTATTACGTACGCTGGTTGCCCCGGACTCAGTGCCAATGACACATCGGTTAGCCAGCTTGTTTGATCACCCTTACCAAACCAGTTAGCAAGCGTGCCAGGGAACAAAATAATACTTGATGCAAAAATCGCAGGAATAACGCCTGCCATGTTGATCTTAAGTGGCAGGTGCGTGCTTTGCGCTGCAAAGACACGGCGACCTTGTTGCCGCTTGGCGTAGTTAACGACGATACGACGTTGACCACGTTCCATAAAGACCACAAAGTAGACGACCGCCAATACGATCACTGCGATACCTAGCAAGAGAAGCGGAGACATGTCGCCTTGACGCGCTTGCTCTATTGTCTGTCCAATTGCGGGTGGCAGACCCGCGACAATCCCGGTGAAAATGATCAGCGAGATACCGTTACCTATACCACGTTCCGTAATTTGCTCACCTAACCACATTAAGAACATGGTACCTGTGACCAAACTGACAACCGCAGTAAAGTAAAACGCAGGACCTGGATTAATCACCAGACCTGGCATCATACTCGGTAACCCAGTCGCGATTCCAATTGCTTGGAAAGTTGCCAACACCAGCGTGCCGTAGCGGGTATACTGACTGATCTTACGACGGCCAGATTCGCCCTCTTTTTTCAACTCCGCTAATGCGGGGTGAACCACTGACAATAACTGAACAATAATCGACGCCGAAATATACGGCATAATGCCCAGTGCCAGTATCGAAGCACGCTCAAGGGCACCACCAGAGAACATGTTAACCAAGTCAATGATGGTCCCTTGTTGCTGTTCGAACAGATCGGCAAGTACAGCAGCGTCAATACCAGGAATTGGCACAAAAGAGCCGGCACGGAATACCAATAATGCCATTGCTACAAAAAGTAGGCGGCTTTTTAGCTCCGCGACTCCGCCTTTTGCACTACTGAAGTTTTGTCCTGGTTGTTTTGCCATCTGTACCTCGTCCTCGAGCTAAATTATTCCTCGATTTTACCGCCTGCAGCTTCGATTGCCGCTTTAGCGCCTTTAGTGACACGAACACCTTTCACGGTCACTGAGCGAGCGATTTCGCCAGACAGTACGATTTTCGCCGTACGAGTGTCTTGTGCGATAACATTCGCTGCTTTCAGTGTTTCAAGGCTTACCACGTCACCTTCAACTTTTGCCAGCTCGCCGAGACGAACTTCAGCAGAAGTGAGGCCTTTACGCGAAGTAAAACCGAATTTTGGCAGACGCTGTTTCAAAGGCATTTGACCGCCTTCGAAACCTGGGCGTACTGAACCACCTGAACGTGATTTCTGACCTTTGTGACCACGGCCACCGGTTTTACCCAGGCCTGAACCAATACCACGGCCTACACGCTTCGCAGAAGGCTTTGAGCCTGCAGCCGGAGATAGAGTATTCAAACGCATGTGATTACTCCTCCACTTTAACCATGTAGTTGACTTTGTTGATCATACCGCGCACGCACGGTGTATCTTCAAGTTCAACAGTGTGGTTGATGCGACGTAGGCCCAAGCCACGCAGGGTCGCTTTGTGCTTCGGCAAGCGGCCGATAGCGCTACGAGTCTGAGTTACTTTAATTGTCTTAGCCATGTCGTATTACCCCAGAATTTCGTTGACAGGCATGCCACGTTTCGCAGCTACCATCTCTGGAGACTTCGTACCACCCAGACCATCAATCGTTGCACGAACGATGTTGATTGGGTTGGTCGAACCGTATGCTTTCGCCAGAACGTCTTGAACGCCTGCTACTTCAAGCACGGCACGCATCGCACCACCGGCGATGATACCTGTACCTTCTGATGCTGGCTGCATGTACACTTTTGAACCAGTGTGGCGGCCTTTAACAGCGTGGTGCAGAGTACCGTCTTTCAGCGCGATAGTAATCATGTTACGACGCGCCTTTTCCATTGATTTTTGGATCGCAGCAGGTACTTCACGGGCTTTACCGTAACCGAAACCGACGCGACCGTTACCATCACCTACCACAGTCAGGGCAGTGAAGGTAAAGATGCGACCACCTTTAACCGTTTTAGATACACGGTTTACAGCGATCAGCTTCTCATGCAAATCACTTTGTTGTTTATCGTTAGCCATCTTCCACCTACCTTAGAATTTCAGACCAGCTTCACGGGCAGCATCTGCCAGTGCAGCCACACGGCCGTGGTATTGGAAACCGGAACGGTCAAAAGCAACGGCTTCGATGCCTTTTTCCTTCGCTCGCTCAGCAATGATCTTACCCACGGCTGCAGCGGCGTCTTTGTTACCGGTGCTCTTCACTTGCTCACGGATCGCTTTTTCTACGGTAGAAGCGGCGGCGATAACTTCCGCGCCGTTACCAGCGATAACCTGTGCGTACACATGACGTGGAGTACGGTGTACCACCAGGCGAGTCGCACCCATTTCCGCGATCTTGCGTCGTGCTTTGGTCGCACGACGGATACGAGATGCTTTCTTATCCATAGTGTTACCTTACTTCTTCTTAGCTTCTTTGGTACGCACAGCTTCGTCAGAGTAACGAACGCCTTTGCCTTTGTAAGGCTCTGGCTTGCGGTATGCGCGGATATCGGCAGCCACCTGGCCAACCGCTTGTTTATCAGCGCCGCTGATAACAATTTCAGTTTGGCTTGGACATTCTGCCTTAACACCCTCTGGCAGAGCGTGCTCAACCGGGTGAGAGAAACCAAGTGTCAGGTTAAGTTTATTACCTGCAACGTTTGCACGGTAACCAACACCTTTCAGGATCAGTTTCTTGGTAAAGCCTTCTGTCACACCAACAACCATGCTGTTAACCAGTGCGCGCGCGGTACCAGCATGTGCCCATGCTTTAGCGTGCTCCACACTTGGTGCGAAGGTAATGGTGTTCTCTTCTTGGTTTACTGACACCATATCGTGAAGCGTGCGGCTTAGTTCGCCTTTGCTTCCTTTTACAGTGATTTCCTGACCGTTAAGTTTCACCTCTACGCCGGCAGGAACTACGACAGGTGCTTTTGCAACACGAGACATTTCCTACTCCTTATTAAGCTACGTAGCAGATGATTTCACCGCCCAGACCCGCTTTGCGAGCTGCGCGATCGGTCATCAAACCTTTCGAAGTTGATACAACAGCAATACCAAGGCCACCCATCACTGAAGGCAACTCATCTTTCTTTTTGTAGATGCGCAGGCCTGGACGGCTAACACGTTGGATTTGCTCGATAACTGGTTTAGATTCGAAGTATTTCAACGTCACTTCCAGTTCAGGCTTCGCGTCGCTATTTACTGCGACGTCAGCCACGTAACCTTCTGCTTTTAGTAGCTCAGCAATTGCCACTTTTAGCTTTGACGAAGGCATTTTAACAGCAACTTTCTTTGCTGCCTGACCGTTGCGTAGGCGGGTCAGCATATCCGAGATCGGATCTTGCATGCTCATAAGTCTTTACTCCCGTGATTCAATTACCAGCTTGCCTTACGCAGACCCGGAATCTCGCCTTTCATGCAAGCTTCACGAACCTTGATTCGGCTTAGGCCGAATTTGCGTAGGTAGCCATGTGGACGACCAGTCTGGTTACAGCGGTTACGCTGACGAGACTTCGCAGAATCACGTGGTAGCGACTGAAGCTTCAGGACGGCGTCCCAACGCTCTTCGTCTGACGTGTTGACATTCTTAATGGTCGCACGCAGGTTGTCACGCTTTTCAGCATAACGGGCTGCGAGCTTCGCACGTTTTACGTCACGTGCTTTCATCGATTTTTTAGCCATAACAGTAACCCTTCACCTTACTTACGGAATGGGAAGTTAAAGGCAGCCAGCAGAGCTCGACCTTCCTCATCTGTACCTGCGGTGGTAGTGATAGTAATATCAAGACCACGGATACGATCGACTTTGTCGTAGTCAATCTCAGGGAAGATGATTTGCTCGCGAACGCCCATGCTGTAGTTACCGCGACCGTCGAACGCTTTCGGGTTCAGACCACGGAAGTCACGGATACGAGGAACTGCGATAGCGATCAAACGCTCAAAGAAGTCCCACATACGCTCGCCACGTAGGGTTACTTTACAACCAATTGGGTAGCCCTCACGGATCTTGAAGCCTGCGACTGATTTACGTGCTTTAGTAATCAGCGGCTTTTGACCAGAAATTGCGGTCATATCAGCAGCTGCATTTTCAAGCAGTTTCTTGTCGTTCAGAGCTTCGCCCACACCCATGTTAAGGGTGATCTTTTCGATCCCTGGGACTTGCATGATGCTTTTGTAACCAAATTGCTTAGATAGCTCAGCTACAACTGTCTCTTTGTAGTAATCATGCAGTTTCGCCATTGTACTACTCCAGAATTACTTAATAGTTTCGCCATTCGACTTGAAGAAACGCACTTTTTTGCCGTCTTCAAATCGGAAGCCTACACGGTCACCTTTACCAGCCGCTGCGTTAAAGATAGCCACGTTTGAAACGTCAATAGCGGCTTCTTGTTCAACGATGCCACCTTGAGTGCCCAGAGCCGGAACCGGCTTCTGGTGTTTCTTCACGAGGTTAATACCTTCAACGATAACTTTACCGGTCGGTAGAACCTTAGATACTTTACCTTTCTTGCCTTTGTCTTTACCGGCAAGAACGATAACTTCGTCGTTACGACGGATTTTAGCTGCCATGAGATCGCTCCTTACAGAACTTCAGGCGCCAGAGACACAATTTTCATGAACTTCTCAGTACGAAGTTCGCGTGTCACAGGGCCAAAGATACGTGTGCCGACTAGTTGCTCGTTAGTGTTGTTCAACAACACGCAAGCATTGCGGTCGAAGCGAATGACAGAGCCGTCTGGACGACGTACGCCTTTACGGGTGCGAACTACCACCGCCTTAAGCACATCACCTTTTTTCACTTTACCGCGTGGGATTGAATCCTTAACGGTAACTTTGATGATGTCGCCAACGTGGGCGTAACGACGGTGAGAGCCACCCAGAACCTTAATACACATTACACTGCGAGCGCCGGAGTTGTCGGCTGCGTCCAGCATACTTTGCATTTGGATCATTGTTAGTGCTCCGCTGTTATTACATCTAGACCCATCTCGGGTCGGGCTGCCTTTTTACAAGGGCGGCGAATAATAACACTATTTTGACCAGATGGGTAGATAAAAAATAAACGGCCCCCCAAATGAGAGCCGTTTGACTTATTATTGTATGAAAAATCGCTTAGATGCGTGATTTTTCAACAACGCGAACCAATGTCCAAGACTTTTGCTTAGAGATTGGACGACACTCACGAACCTCGACAGTGTCACCTTGGTTACACTGGTTTGATTCATCGTGTACATGTAGCTTACTCGTGCGCTTAATGTACTTACCGTAGATTGGGTGTTTCACAAAACGCTCGATAGCAACGACGATAGTTTTATCGCCTTTGTCGCTGATAACGCGACCTTGCTGAGTGCGGATGTTCTCGCTCATTATGCGTTAGCCTTCTCAGTCAGTACGGTTTTTACACGTGCGATATCGCGACGAACAGCTTTAAGAGTGTGAGTTTGCTGAAGTTGGCCAGTAGCCGCTTGCATGCGCAGGTTAAACTGCTCACGTAGCAGACCCATTAGCTCTTCGTTCAGCTGCTCAGCAGTCTTTTCACGTAGTTCTTGTGCTTTCATCACATCACCGCCTTAGTTACGAAAGTGGTTTTGATCGGTAGCTTACGTGAAGCTAATTCAAACGCTTCGCGAGCCAGTGATTCAGGAACACCATCCATTTCGTACAGGACCTTGCCTGGTTGGATTTGGGCAACCCAGTAATCTACTGAACCTTTACCCTTACCCATACGAACTTCCAACGGCTTACCAGTAATTGGTTTGTCAGGGAAGACACGAATCCAGATTTGGCCTTGACGTTTAATGTGACGAGTCATCGCACGACGAGCCGCCTCAATTTGACGCGCAGTGATACGACCGCGACCAACAGCTTTCAGGCCATAGGTACCGAAGCTTACGTCAGTACCGTGCGCCAGACCGCGGTTACGACCTTTAAAAGTCTTGCGGAACTTAGTACGTTTTGGTTGAAGCATCGATAGACTCCTTACTTACGGCCTTTACGCTGCTTCTTCGGCTTGTCAGCCTTTTGCTCAACTTCAGCCATTCCACCTAGGATCTCACCTTTGAAGATCCAGGTTTTAATGCCGATTACACCGTACTGGGTGTGAGCAGAAGAAGTTGCGTAATCAATGTCAGCACGAAGGGTGTGCAGTGGCACACGGCCTTCACGGTACCACTCGGTACGAGCGATTTCAGCGCCGCCAAGACGGCCGCTTACTTCTACTTTGATACCTTTGGCACCTAGGCGCATAGCGTTTTGTACCGCGCGCTTCATCGCACGACGGAACATAACACGGCGCTCTAGCTGTGATGCGATGCTGTCGCCAACAAGTTGCGCATCTAGCTCAGGCTTACGTACTTCAGCGATGTTGATTTGCGCTGGTACACCGGCTAGTTTTGCAACGTGAGCGCGCAGCTTCTCAACATCTTCACCTTTCTTACCGATAACCACACCAGGACGTGCAGTGTGAATAGTCACACGAACACTCTTAGCAGGACGCTCGATAACGATGCGAGAGACTGACGCTTTTTTCAGTTCATTGTTCAAGAACTGACGTACCTTAAAGTCGCCGTCTAGGTTGTCAGCGAAATCTTGGTTATTAGCAAACCAAGTGGAATTCCAAGGCTTAACAATGCCAAGACGAATACCATTAGGATGTACTTTTTGACCCATTGCTTTATCTCCTCGTCTCTTAGCGGTCTGCTACAACAACAGTGATGTGGCTAGAACGCTTCAAGATGCGATCGGCACGGCCTTTTGCACGAGGCATAATACGCTTCATGATTGGGCCTTCATCAACGAAGACTTTGGCGACGCTTAGATCGTCGATATCCGCACCTTCGTTATGCTCGGCGTTTGCAATAGCAGATTCCAACACTTTCTTAACCAGGTCAGCAGCTTTTTTGTTGCTGAAAGTCAGTAGTTCCAGTGCTTGTGCTACGTCTTTACCGCGCACTTGATCCGCAACCAAACGTGCTTTTTGAGGCGAGATACGAGCAAAGCGATGTTTAGCAATAGCTTCCATTTCTTACCCCTTAACGCTTCTTAGCTTTCTTATCAGCAGCATGGCCGCGATAAGTACGTGTTGGTGCAAACTCGCCCAGCTTGTGACCGATCATTTCTTCAGAAACGAAAACGGGTACGTGCTGACGACCATTATGGACAGCGATGGTCAATCCGATCATCTGTGGGATGATCATTGAACGACGGGACCAAGTCTTTAAAGGCTTCTTGTCACCGCTTTCCACCGCTTTCTCTACCTTCTTCAGCAAGTGCAGGTCAATAAAAGGACCTTTCTTGAGAGAACGTGGCATGGCTTATCCTCTGATAATAATTACTTGTTACGACGACGTACGATGTACTTGTCGGTACGTTTGTTCTTACGGGTCTTGAAGCCTTTAGTTGGCATACCCCAAGGTGATACTGGATGACGACCACCTGAGGTACGGCCTTCACCACCACCGTGTGGGTGGTCAATCGGGTTCATTGCAACACCACGTACGCTTGGACGTGCGCCTTTCCAGCGCGCGGCACCGGCTTTACCCAGTTCGCGTAGCATGTGCTCTGAATTACCAACTTCACCAAGGGTCGCACGACCTTCAGCAAGAACCTTGCGCATTTCACCGCTGCGCAGGCGAAGTGTGACGTACGCGCCGTCACGAGCAACGATCTGTGCATAAGCACCCGCAGAACGAGCAAGCTGAGCACCTTTACCAGGTTTCAACTCGATGTTGTGGATAGTAGAACCCACTGGGATGTTACGCATTGGCAGGCTGTTACCTACCTTGATTGCTGCATCTGCACCAGATTGAATCTGATCACCGGCTTTTAGGCCTTTCGGTGCGATAATGTAACGACGTTCACCATCCGTATACAGTACAAGCGCAATGTTTGCACTACGGTTTGGATCATACTCAAGACGCTCAACTTTCGCTGGGATACCGTCTTTAGTACGTTTGAAGTCAATTACACGGTAATGATGCTTGTGACCACCACCGATGTGACGCACTGTGATTCGACCGTTGTTATTGCGACCACCAGACTTAGAGTTTTTCTCTAGCAGTGGTGCATATGGTTTACCTTTGTACAGTTCATGGTTAACCACTTTAACAAGGTGACGACGACCCGGTGAAGTCGGCTTACATTTGATAATAGCCATTTGCTTTTACTCCTCCGTCTTACTCAGCGCCGCCAACGAAGTCGATGTCCTGACCTTCTTTCAAGGCAACATACGCTTTTTTCCAGTCGCTACGACGGCCTTCACGCATACCTTGACGTTTGGTCTTACCCTTAACGAGAAGAGTACGAACAGACTTCACTTCAACTTCGAACAGTTTTTCAACTGCCGCTTTGATCTCTTTTTTAGTTGCTTCTTTGGCTACTTTGAATACAACAGTGTTGTTGTTTTCAGCGGCCATCGTCGCTTTTTCAGAGATGTGCGGAGCACGCAGAACTTTTAGGATACGCTCTTCAGTGATCATGCCAGCATCTCCTCAACTTGTTTAACTGCATCAGCAGTCATCACGACTTTGTCGAAAGCGATCAAGCTAACTGGGTCGATGGTATCTGTATCGCGTACGTCAACCTTATAAAGGTTACGTGCCGCAAGGAACAGGTTCTCATCAACTTCGGCAGTGACGATCAGAGCATCGTTCAGCTCAAGCTCTTTCAGCTTAGCGACAAGCTCTTTAGTTTTTGGTGCTTCAACAGAGAAGTTATCAACAACGATCAAACGCTCTTGACGAACCAGCTCTGACAGGATGCTCTTAAGAGCACCACGGTACATCTTTTTGTTTACTTTCTGAGCGTGGTCCTGAGGACGTGCTGCGAAAGTGACACCACCGCTGCGCCAGATTGGGCTGCGGATTGTACCTGCACGGGCGCGACCAGTACCCTTCTGACGCCATGGCTTAGCACCGCCACCAGACACGTCTGAACGAGTTTTCTGAGCGCGAGTACCTTGACGGGCACCAGCTGCGTATGCAACGACTACCTGGTGAACCAGGGACTCGTTGAATTCACGCCCGAAGGTAGTTTCGGAAACAGTTAGCGCGTCGGCGCCTTTGACTACCAATTCCATTACTATCTCCTCGACGTTACGCTTTAACGGCTGGTTTAACGATCACGTTGCCACCTGTCGCACCTGGGACTGCACCTTTAATAAGGAGCAGATTGCGCTCAGCGTCAACACGTACGATCTCTAGGTTTTGAGTCGTTACACGCTCAGCACCCATGTGACCTGCCATTTTTTTGCCTTTGAATACGCGACCTGGGCTCTGACATTGTCCGATAGAACCAGGTGCACGGTGAGACAAAGAGTTACCGTGGCTCATGTCTTGAGTACGGAAGTTCCAACGCTTAACGCCACCTTGGAAGCCCTTACCTTTTGACGTGCCAGTAACGTCTACTTTTTTGATTTCAGAGAAAAGATCGACATTTAGCTCAGCGCCAACTTCGAACTCTTCACCATTTTCCAGACGGAATTCCCACAAACCGCGGCCTGCTTCAACACCTGCTTTCGCAAAGTGACCAGCTTGTGCCTTGTTAACACGGCTTGCTTTCTTCTCGCCTGTAGTGATTTGAATTGCGGCATAACCGTCAACGTCAGGCTTACGCACCTGCGCAACACGGTTAGCTTCAACTTCAACTACGGTTACCGGGATAGAAACGCCATCTTCGTTGAAGATACGAGTCATACCGACTTTACGACCGACTAGACCAATCATTATCTACTCCCCCTTAACCCAGGCTGATTTGAACATCAACGCCCGCAGCAAGGTCAAGACGCATCAGAGCGTCAACAGTTTTATCTGTTGGCTCAACGATGTCGATCAGACGTTTGTGAGTACGAATTTCGTACTGGTCACGTGCGTCTTTGTTTACGTGCGGAGAAATAAGAACGGTGAAGCGCTCTTTACGAGTAGGTAGAGGGATTGGTCCCTTAACCTGTGCGCCAGTGCGCTTAGCGGTTTCAACGATTTCCGCGGTAGACTGATCGATCAAACGATGATCGAACGCCTTAAGGCGGATACGGATACGTTGGTTCTGCATGAGACAGAGCTCCAAATTCTAAAATATTTACACAAACAATATCGCCATTCCACCTCATTAAGACGAGGGAATGCCGATTAATTTATGTGAAACCGTAGTGCCAAAATTAGGCACATTGTCAGCCATTATTCTATGACTGCGAACATAAGCGGAGTATACATTAAACGAACAGTTTACTGTTCCATTCCTCGATGCTCATTGGTTCACAACTGCGTCGGAAGTCGCAATGACTTAAGCAGTGCCGGGCATTATACCGATGCGCGATAGCTTTGCAAGCCTTGGTTAAAAAATAAGCCCAAACAAAAACGCACCCGACTGGGTGCGTTTATCTACCTCGAGACGTTGAGCGCGGTTTTAAGCTTTATCGCTGGCGTCTTCGATTATCTGTGCTTGGTTGTAGTTGGCGATACCCACTTTATCAATCAGACCCAACTGGGTTTCGAGCCAATCAATATGCTCTTCTTCATCATCGAGGATATACTGGAACAGATCGCGCGACACGAAATCACGGATGCTTTCGGTGTAGGCAATCGCTTCTTTCAAGTCTTCGTGCGCTTGCATCTCTAGCGCCAAATCACACTCGAAAATTTCTTGTGTATCTTCACCAATGCGTAACTTGCCTAAATCTTGCAAATTGGGCGTCCCTTCTAAAAACAAGATACGCTCAATGAGCTTGTCCGCATGTTTCATCTCATCAATGGACTCTTCATATTCTTTGTCCGCGATGACTTTTAAGCCCCAGTCTTTAAGCATGCGCGCATGCAAAAAGTACTGATTAATCGCAATCAGTTCATTGCCGAGTACCGTGTTGAGAAACGCTATCGATTTTGGATCGCCTTTCATGGCAAAGCCTCCTTATGGGTTCTACTTAACAAATGTAGAACCCATAAGGAGGCTGTCAAATATTGACTGCAGGTTAACTCGCTTTTTGTAGCGTGATCAGTTGGCTCTCGTCATATATTACCTCTTTGGCTTGACGGACACATTTACCACATTGCGAACCCAGAGGGGTCAGCTGGCGTAACTCACGGATACTGGTGACGCCTTGCTGACGCACCCAATGCTTAATGGTCTTATCCGACACACTGTGGCAAATACAAACTAACATCTCTGTCATCTCAAAACATTAACTATAACGAGAATAGTTCGCATTGCTTTCAAGGTAAAGGGTTTTTATATAACGCTTGGTTATTGATGACTAACTCATTTATATCAAGTTATCGCGAAAGAAAGCGCAAACAAAAAGGGAGCGCAAATGCGCTCCCTTTGATTGATAAGACAAGATGTCTATCAAATTAAGCGATGATGTTAGCAACAACACCCGCGCCTACAGTACGGCCACCTTCACGGATAGCGAAGCGTAGACCTTCGTCCATCGCGATAGGTGCGATCAGCTCAACAACCATCTTGATGTTGTCACCAGGCATTACCATCTCAACGCCTTCTGGCAGCTCGATAGTACCGGTTACGTCAGTTGTACGGAAGTAGAACTGTGGACGATAGCCTTTGAAGAACGGCGTATGACGGCCACCTTCGTCTTTGCCCAGTACGTATACTTCTGACTCGAACTTGGTGTGCGGAGTGATTGAACCAGGCTTCGCCAGTACTTGACCACGCTCTACTTCGTCACGCTTAGTACCACGCAGAAGAACACCAACGTTCTCACCCGCACGGCCTTCGTCTAGAAGCTTACGGAACATCTCAACACCAGTACACGTGGTCTTCGCGGTGTCTTTCATGCCCACGATTTCAACGTCGTCACCTACAGTGATGATGCCTTGCTCAACACGACCAGTGACTACAGTACCACGGCCTTGGATTGAGAATACGTCTTCGATTGGCAGAATGAACGGCTTGTCGATCGCACGCTCTGGCTCTGGGATGTAAGAATCCAGCGCTTCAGATAGCTCAACGATCTTCTGCTCCCACTGCTCTTCACCGTTCAGGGCACCTAGCGCTGAACCTTGGATTACTGGGCAGTCGTCACCTGGGAAGTCGTACTCTGAAAGTAGCTCACGTACTTCCATTTCAACCAGCTCAAGCAGCTCTTCGTCATCAACCATGTCACATTTGTTCATGAACACGATGATGTTTGGAATACCAACCTGACGGCCTAGTAGGATGTGCTCACGCGTCTGTGGCATTGGGCCATCAGTTGCTGCTACAACCAGGATACCACCGTCCATTTGCGCAGCACCGGTGATCATGTTTTTCACATAGTCAGCGTGTCCTGGGCAATCAACGTGTGCGTAGTGACGGTTTGGCGTATCGTACTCAACGTGAGACGTTGCGATGGTGATACCACGATCACGCTCTTCTGGTGCGTTATCGATTGACGCGAAGTCACGAGCAGCACCGCCGTGTACTTTTGCAAGTACAGTACAGATAGCTGCGGTCAGCGTAGTTTTACCATGGTCAACGTGGCCGATAGTACCAACGTTAACGTGCGTTTTCGTACGTTCAAATTTTTCTTTAGACACGATCGTCTTCCTTCCTAGTTGTGAGTTAACGGGCTTGGCCTAGTAACTCAGAAGTCAGTGTTTGATGCCGACCATGATGTCGGCATCTGGACCAAAATAATTAGCTACGCTCTGCGATCAGGGCGTCAGCGATGTTCTTAGGCACTTCACCGTACTCGCTGAACTCCATCGAGTAAGATGCACGGCCTTGTGTTGCACTACGTAGGTCAGTAGCGTAACCGAACATTTCAGACAGTGGAACCTGGGCGCGTACGATCTTCAGACCCGCTGGGCCTTCATCCATACCACCAATCAGGCCACGACGACGGTTCAAGTCACCAACAACGTCACCCATCCACTCTTCTGGCGTGGTTACTTCAACCTTCATCATTGGCTCAAGCATAACAGGCTGCGCGTCGTGTGCACCTTTCTTGAATGCCATTGATGCGGCGATCTTAAACGCCATTTCGTTAGAGTCAACATCGTGATAAGAACCATCGAACAAGGTTGCCTTAACGTCAAGTACCGGATAGCCAGCGAGTACACCGTTGGCCATCTGCTCTTCAATACCTTTAGCAACAGAGCTGATGTATTCACGTGGAACCACACCACCAACGATTTCGTCAACAAAGACAAAGCCTTCGTTTGGCTCTGATGGTTCGATTTTCAGCCATACGTGACCGTACTGACCACGACCACCAGACTGCTTAACGAACTTACCTTCAACTTTGGTGCTACCACGGATGGTTTCGCGATAAGCTACCTGAGGCTTACCAACGTTACACTCAACGTTAAATTCGCGACGCATACGGTCAACGATGATGTCTAGGTGAAGCTCACCCATACCAGAAATCAGGGTCTGGCCAGACTCTTCGTCAGACTCAACGCGGAAAGATGGATCTTCTGCCGCCAGTTTACCTAGCGCGATACCCATTTTCTCTTGGTCAGCTTTAGACTTAGGCTCAACCGCGATTTGGATAACTGGATCTGGGAATTCCATGCGCTCTAGGATTACTTTTGAATCCATTGAACATAGGGTGTCACCCGTGGTCACGTCTTTCAGACCAACCGCAGCAGCGATGTCACCGGCACGGATTTCTTTGATCTCTTCACGCTTGTTTGAGTGCATCTGTACGATACGGCCCAAACGCTCACGCTTTTGCTTCACTGAGTTATATACAGTGTCGCCAGAGTTAACCACGCCTGAGTAAACACGCATAAAGGTCAGCGTGCCCACGAATGGGTCAGTCGCGACTTTAAATGCCAATGCTGCAAACGGTTCTTTGTCGTCAGCGTGACGTGCGATTGGGTTACCGTCTTCGTCTTCACCTTTGATTGACTTAACGTCAATCGGTGAAGGCAAGTATTCAATAACCGCATCCAGTACGGCCTGAACGCCTTTGTTCTTAAACGCAGAACCACAGGTTGCCAGTACGATTTCGTTATCAAGCGTACGCTGACGCAGCGCTGTCTTGATTTCTTCTTCAGACAACTCACCTTCTTCAAGGTACTTGTCCATCAGCTCTTCAGAGGCTTCAGCAGCAGACTCAACTAGGTAGTTGTGCCACTCTTCTGCTTGCTCTTTCAGATCGTCTGGAATTTCTTCATAGGTATAAGTCATACCCATGTCTTCTTCGTTCCAGTTGATCGCTTTCATTTTGATCAGGTCAATGACGCCCTTGAACTGGTCTTCTGCACCAATGTTCAAGTGAATTGGCACAGGATGTGCGCCAAGACGGTTTTTGATTTGATCAACCACGCGCAGGTAATCGGCACCCGCACGGTCCATCTTGTTCACGAATACCATACGCGGTACTTCGTATTTGTCAGCCTGACGCCATACGGTCTCAGACTGAGGCTCAACACCTGATGAACCACAGAATACAACTACCGCACCATCAAGCACACGCAAAGAACGCTCAACTTCGATAGTGAAGTCAACGTGTCCAGGGGTGTCGATGATGTTTACGCGGTGTTGTTTGAACTGCTGATCAGAACCGGCCCAGAAAGTCGTGGTCGCGGCTGAGGTGATGGTGATACCACGCTCCTGCTCTTGCGACATCCAGTCCATGGTAGCGGCGCCGTCGTGTACCTCACCGATTTTGTGTGACAGACCTGTGTAGAACAGGATCCGCTCGGTAGTCGTGGTTTTACCGGCGTCTACGTGAGCACAAATACCGATGTTACGGTAGCGCTCGATAGGGGTTTTACGAGCCACAATAGTATCCTCTTGCTAAGGTTAACCTTAGAAAATGGGTTTGGCGTGCCCCGAATGGGACACGCCATGAAGGCATTACCAGCGGTAATGTGCGAACGCTTTGTTCGCGTCTGCCATACGGTGAACGTCTTCACGTTTCTTAACAGCAGTACCTTTGTTTTCTGACGCGTCTAGCATCTCGCTTGCTAGGCGCTGAGCCATAGATTTTTCACCACGCTTACGAGCGGCTTCAACCAACCAACGCATAGCCAGTGCGTTACGACGTACAGGACGTACTTCTACTGGCACTTGGTAAGTTGAACCACCTACACGGCGAGATTTAACCTCGACCGCTGGGCGTACGTTTTCAAGAGCTTGTTCGAATACAGCCAAGTGCTCTTTACCAGAACGCTCAGCCATGATGTCTAGTGCACCATAAACGATTTTTTCAGCAGTTGACTTCTTACCGTCAACCATCAGGATGTTTACAAATTTTGCCAGCAATTCTGATCCGAACTTAGGATCTGGAAGAATTTTACGCTGACCAATTACGCGACGACGTGGCATGGATTATCTCCGTTGTCTTCTTCAGGTTTTATCCAAAACTTTTCAGTTTTTTCAAAATTCAATTGTTTGAGTGTTTGGCCTTACTTAACGGAATCCATTAAGACTTAGGACGCTTCACACCGTACTTAGAACGACCTTGTTTACGGCCGTTAACGCCTGCACAGTCTAGTGCGCCACGAACAGTGTGGTAACGCACACCCGGCAAGTCTTTAACACGACCGCCGCGGATAAGCACAACACTGTGCTCTTGCAGGTTGTGGCCTTCACCACCAATGTAAGAGGTGACTTCAAAGCCATTGGTCAAACGTACACGGCATACTTTACGCAGTGCAGAGTTTGGTTTCTTTGGAGTAGTGGTGTAAACACGAGTACATACACCACGTTTTTGTGGACACGCTTCCAACGCAGGCACGTTGCTTTTCGCAACTTGCTTCAAGCGTGGCTTGCGGACCAGCTGGTTAATAGTTGCCATTAAATAGCTCCTGATATTACTTAACGTATAAGTGTGAAAAATCTAGCCCCAATACAACAGGGACGCGAAATTTTAGGCGTCGGGGTATGGGGTGTCAAGATTTATACAGAGATCTTTGCATTGTTTGTTTTTCGAACAGCACGCGGGGGATTTTCACACGCGACAAAGACTAGCCGATTACCATGTCATTTGCGTGACATGTTCAGCACTCAAATCGACCAATTGATGCATATCAATCAGCTCAGCACGAGGATGTAATGTATCGCCTAGCCCTCGTGCGTCCACATCATCTTTGAGCAAATAAACAGCATGAGTCTCGGTAAACAATCGGGTTGCCCACTCGCTCCCCGCCATCCCGGCGACGACGGCATCACTGATCAAGACAATCGCACTGTTTGACGGCGCGTAGTCTAAGCACTGTGCCAAGGCTTGACGGCTGTATGGTGAGTGTTTGACCAGGTGCAGCACGGCCTTCTCCTTAAAAATGTAAAATGCGATCGCAGCCTGACAGCTGCGTTTTGATTTGCTCGACGGATAACGCTTGAGTTGGCAGCACAGTCGAGGCTTGCTCAAGTCCTCGTGCGGTCAACGAGGCCTGACAGACATAAATCGCTTCGACATCACACAAAGGGAGCATTTTAAAACTGGCAATATAGTCGCGGCTCAAAATGTGGCTCGGTTGCTGCCCTTCAAGTAATTGAAAGACACCGTCGCCGATAAAAAACACCGCAAGGTTGTCACAAAAGGCGGACGCGGCAAGCAGCGCATCAAGCCCTTCTCGACCACTCGCGCGACCGTGAGGCGCCGAGGAAAAAACAAACCCTATTTGCATCACATCCCCCTTAAAACTGCATCACGCGGTCTGCGGTCAATAAAGCTTCCGCTAGCGCTCCGAGCCCCGCTTGTGAAAACCCCGCGGCCAAGGTGCTTTGCGCTAACTCATGTTGTGTCGCTTCCTGATCACTGATCACACCACGGCGCAGCGCCGCCGCCACGCACGTTTCCAGTTGCACCTGATGATTTCGCGCGAGGGTTTGCCATGCTGTCACCATATCAAACTCATCGTTGGCAGGCACCGTGGTCGCCATGCCGTTTAACACGCCGTCTTGATAAAAGAACACCTTACTGACCTGATGTCCTGCTTCAATCGCCGCACAGGCAAACTGATACGCGGTACGTGCCATCTGTGACCCATAAGCCGGCTCAGTCACCACTAACACATACTGCAAACTCATGACTCAGCCTCTTCGGTTTTACGTTGTCTGACGTAAAGGTACACCGTATGTTTAGAGATATTCAGCCGAGCCGCGACCCGATTAATGGCATCCTTGATATCAAAAATGCCTTTATCATAGAGCGCCATCACTATCTGGCGGTTTTTGGTATTGTTAGACACGCTTTTATCGGCGTTCACTTCTTCAACGGTACGCTCGACCGTTTGATCCACCAGCTCGTCAACATCACTGGCAAAGTTAACCGATGAGGCCGCTTGTTTAGCTTGGTCGTCGGGGATGAAGGCTTGCAGTACCTGAGAAAAAGGGGCATCTAAATTGATATTGATACATAACAGCCCAATGATGCGATTGTCCCCATTGCGAATGGCCACCGTGATTGATTTCATCAAGGTGCCACTTTTCGCACGCGTAAAGTAAGCGCGAGAAAAGTTGCGCTCGGACCCTTCGATATCACGTAGCATACGCAACGCTAAATCAGTGATGGGCGAGCCTACCTGGCGCCCGGTGTTCTCGCCATTGGCAATTTTTATTGCAGACTTATTTAAATCGTCTAATGCATGCAGCACGATTTCACAGTGCTCACCAATCAAGGCTGCTAGCCCATCAACCACAGCCGAATATGACTGCAATATAATGCTGTCTTGTTGGTTGAGTGGATTGGGCTCAATGAGCTCACTTTCCGTCATAATGTTCGCGCCAAAACCCTCTGTCGGTACCACGTACGCCTATCCTTATTCGACCATGTCTCTTTTTTGTTCTGCGCTCAGTTTAACAGAATTCACGCTGAAAAATGTAAAAAGCCCCGGCTAGGCCGGGGCAAATGCTAAACGATAAGACGGGGTGATTTAGCCTTCGCTGGCCGCTTCTTTGTTGCTATCGTCTTTAATTTCAAGTAATTCAACATCAAACACTAAGGTTGAGTTAGCCGGGATCGATGCGGTGTCTTGGTCGCCATAAGCCAACTCTGGCGGCACAACAAAGGTGAACTTAGAGCCTACAGGCATCAGCTGCACCCCTTCAGTCCAACCTGGGATCACACGATTAAGTGGGAACGTCGCAGGTTCACCACGCTCGTACGAGCTATCAAATTGCGTACCGTCAGTCAGAGTACCTTTATAATGCACCACGACGGTGTCTTCAGCTGATGGCTTCTCGCCATCACCCATGCTATCGACTTTGTACAACAGCCCAGAGTCAGTTTCCTTTACGCCTTCTTTTTGCGCGAACTCAGTGCGGTATTTTTCACCGTCAGCGATGGCGGCTTCTGCCTTTTCTTTCGCTTGTTGCTGCGCAAGCTTGGTCACACGCTGATCAAGCGATTGCAGTGCCGCTTGTGCTTGCTCATCAGTTAACTTTGACTCACCTTGAAAGACGTCTTGCACCCCTTGCAATACCACCTCTTTATCCAGCTCGAGACCAATCTCGGCCTGCTGCTCCAAATTGGCGTTGAGGTATTGTGCCAAAGAAGCGCCAATCGCGTAGGCTGCTTTGTCGTCTTCGTTCGCAAACGCTGCTTCGGCTTTTTCAGCCGCTTGGTTCGTTTGCTCTACTTTTGCGTCTTCTTGCTGACAGCCGACGGCAAAGGCAACGGTTGCCGCGAGTAGCGACATCTTCATTACTGATTTCATTGGGTACTCCGTTGATGGTAAGGATTAATCCTCGTATTGTATTTACTGACGCATCAACCATGCGAAAGCCTGTTTCTATCCATATACTCGTGGTTATATGGCTGCACACACTGGAACTCAAGTATGATGCCCAAAATCCGCCACATTGTTGGCATTTTTATTGTTTTAAGCACCCTGTTCGGCTGTTGGCAGTCTGGCAAAGAAGCCCAGCGCTGGTCAATCCACCCTGAGGGCGCCACCAGCTTTAGCCTGAGTCGAGACGGGCGATTTGCCCTACTCGCCTCGGACGAGACCGATATTGTGCTGTGGGACCTTGTCACCAATCAGCAGTTGGCGGAGCTGGGGCCGCAAGACCCCAATGCGAACCCCGTCGTGGTCAGCCATATTTCCGATAATAAACGCTACGCTATCACCGCAACGGCACAAAACTTTGCCGTTTGGGATCTGGCTTGGAGCCAGTCTCAGGGACTTTGGTCCATTTCTGACGGCATCATTCGCGATGCTGCGATCAGCAACAATGGTGAAAAGCTGGTGCTTGCCATGTCTAGCGGTAAAGCATTATTCATCGACTTAGGCACGGGGAGGCGCCTAGAGTTCCTCGCGCATCGCGATAAAGTCAATGCGGTCGCGATTTCCCCCAATGGTGCTTACGTCCTGTCAGGCGGTAATGACCATCATGCCTACTTTTGGGATACCGAGTCGGGACAAATTATCAACGACTTCGCCTATGATCAACGGGTTAAGCAAGTGGCCCTGCATCGTGACGGGCAATACGCGTTCGTCTCTGATGGCGGCAACCGCGCCGTGATTTGGGCCTTACCCAGTGGCGAGAAGGTGAGTGAGTTAGATATTTTCGCTCGCCAAGCCATTTACGCCAGTGCCCGTTTTTCCGATGATGGCCGTCAGTTGGCGACGGGCACGCCTTCACAGCGAGTCGAGTTATGGGACGTACAAAGCGGTGAAAACATCGGCCGCTGGCAAGCCTTGGCACAACCAGACACTCGCCCGCCGAGCGCAGTCGTGTATGATGTGGCTATCGACCCCACCGGGCGAGTGATTTCCGGGACATCCGCCGGTATCGCCCAAGCTTGGTTAACCGACGCGCAATAGCGAGAGAGCAGTATGAGCGAGATTGATAAGTTACAGCAGCAAATCGACGACCTGGAATATAAGGTCGCTTTTCAAGAAGACACCATCGAGCAGCTCAACAGCGCGTTAACCCAGCAGCAGGGGGATATTGAGCGTATGACAGTGCAAATTCAATACTTAGTCAGTAAGTTAAAAAACATAGAGCCGGAAAACATTGCCAGCCAAGCAGAAGAAACCCCGCCACCACACTACTGACTACGAAAAAGGCGCCATTCGGCGCCTTTCATTCACCACAGACGGATACCGTCTTAGTGGTCGTGACCACAGCTTTCACCGTCTTGGTGAATATGACCGTGAGACACTTCCTCTTCTGTCGCTTCGCGAACGTCAACCACTTCCACAGAGAAAGACAGGGTTTGACCGGCTAGCATGTGGTTAGCGTCAACCACCACTTCTTCACCATCAACTTCAGTCACTTCAACTGGGATTTGGCCTTGGTCCGTTTCTGCCATAAAGCGCATGCCCACTTCTACTTGGTCTACGCCTTGGAATACGTTAGCAGGTACGCGTTGTACCATGGCTTCTTGGTAGTCACCATAAGCTTCGTCTGGGCCTACAGTCACGTCAAAGCTCTCACCTTTTTCGCGGCCTTCCAGCGCGTTCTCAAGACCTACAATCAGGTTACGATGACCGTGCAGGTATTGGAGAGGCTCTTGTGCTGTTGATTCGTCAACAAGTGCACCATCTTCATTTTTTACTTGGTAAGCCAGGCTGACTACCACATCTTTTGCAATTTTCATGCTCGCTCCGAGACCGGAAGGTAAATGGACTGCCGATGATAACGGATCCCCTACTCCGGTTTAAAGATCCCAATGACATTCTCTGCTGACTCGGCACCAGAGTGTGACTGTTGTGCCGAATCAGGCAACCGACTATCATGATAATCGCAGCTGACACATTCTACTTTGTCAATATTATTTTCGCGCCACACTCGTAACGTATCGAGCTGTTGGCACGCTGGGCAAGCAGCCCCAGCAATGAAACGTTTTTTCACTTCAACACCTTACTCATCTCGATTCCAACTTTGGTGCCGCTCACTATCACCACGCATTTCTCGGTCAAAAATTTCTTCCAACTCTTTGCGTGCTTCTTTCGCTCGGGAGGCCGTCGCCAAGTCTTCGCTGTGTTGCGGCAATAGATCTTGCAATACCCGCATATCCAGCTTACGAAATAAAATTTCGGCTCGCTTGGCTTTATACGGATGCATACCCAGTGACTCTAGCGTCTGCCTCCCGAGTTCAAGGGCCCCCAAAAAGGTTTCACGCGAGAATTGATCCACGCCCTGTGCCATCAATTGATAAGCCTCTACACGGCTCCTTGCCCGCGCCATTACTTTAAGGTTAGGGAAATGGCGCGCACAAAGATCAACAATCTCCATCACTTCATCAGGCGA
The DNA here is from genome assembly GCF_009377945.1 of Salinivibrio sp. VYel1. Classification (NCBI taxonomy): domain Bacteria; kingdom Pseudomonadati; phylum Pseudomonadota; class Gammaproteobacteria; order Vibrionales; family Vibrionaceae; genus Salinivibrio; species Salinivibrio sp. VYel1. Next base: position 25,863 of record NZ_RSAM01000007.1, read on the forward strand.
ATCAGTACAAATCACAATCGCTTCAGCGGTATGCGCGCCTGCCGCCCGTAATAAATCGAGCTGAGTTGCATCGCCATAATACACTTCATAGCCAAAACGACGTAGCAGCTTAATTTGCGTCGGATCACGTTCTAATATGGTTACCCCAATTTTATTGGCGAACATCAACCGGCCTACCACCTGACCAAAGCGACCAAAACCGGCAATGATCACGCGCGCATCGGCCTGCTCAAACTGCCCTTGTGGTGGCGCTTCTTCAGGCTCATTAAACGTGCGAGCAAACCAACGTTGTTGAACCGTCAACATTAAAGGCGTGGTCATCATCGACAAGCTCACCACCACCAACAAAAACGCGTTTAACTCTTGGTCAAGCAAACCCTGGTTACGCGCAGCAGTGAAAATGACAAACGCAAATTCTCCCCCTTGGCTGAGTAATACCGCCATTTGACTACGCGCTTTCGGTGCGACCCCGAAGGCACGCGCCAAGCCATAAAGCAGCAAGGTCTTCACCAAGACCAACGCCGCGACCGCTCCCAGTATGGCCAATGGATAGTCGAGCAATAAACCAAGGTCAACGGTCATTCCCACCGCAATAAAGAACAGCCCAAGCAACAAACCTTTAAAAGGCTCAATCGCGGTTTCTAATTCATGACGGTATTCACTTTCCGCAAGCAATACGCCCGCAAGAAAAGCACCTAGCGCCATTGATAATCCTAACGCTTGCATGGCGAGGGCAATCCCTATCACCAAGGCCAGCGAGGTCACTGTAAATAGCTCGGTAACACCGCTCATGGCCACTAAACGAAACAACGGACGCAGCAGGAAATGACCGCCCACCAGCAAAATACCAATGCCGACAAACATCCATAATACGTCGAGCCAACTGCCAGCACTGCCACCGGCAAGCGCGGGGATCATCGCGAGCATCGGGATCACCGCTATATCTTGGAAGAGCAAGACGGCAAATCCCGCTTGCCCGGTTTCGCTGCGCATTAGGCGTTGATCTTCGATAATCTTCATCGCAATCGCGGTTGAAGAAAGCGCCAAGCCAACCCCAATCACCAACGCTTGCGGGAGTGTCAAGCCGACCAATGCGCAAATCACACCGATAAACAACGCTGTGACCACGACCTGACTGCCCCCAAGCCCGATAATCGGCCGTCGCATCTGGAGCAACTTTTTGGGGTTCAACTCCAAGCCAATCAGAAAAAGCAGCAGCACCACGCCGAACTCCGCAAAATGGAGAATCGCATCCACATCACGGACTAGGCCCAGCCCCCAGGGCCCGATCACTATGCCTGCCAGCAAATAGCCAAGGACAGAGCCCATGCCCAAGCGCTGCGCCAACGGAACCGCAATCACCGCCGCCAATAAAAAGACAAAAGCCACCGATAAGAGGTTGTTATCCATCCTCTCCTCCTTGTTGCACCAGCGGATCGGCGAGCCAATCGGCATAAATCTCGGCAAACGCCTCGCGATCGGCATCGCCAACGCGACGCGCCCAGTGCAAGACCAACGGTGGGATCCAATACATCCGACATAATGAGGCAGTCAATTCAAAGGGCTGCAAGAGCTCGGCCATCGAATATTTATTGTAACCTTGTTGGCTAAACGCTTCGGCCGCCCCCCCGGTGGTCACTACAAAGCGACAGGTTTTACCTGCCAACGCATCCCCACCTTGGCCATGTGCAAACCCTTTCCCTAGCACCACATCTATCCACTCTTTTAACAGCGCCGGACAGGAATACATTTGCAGTGGATGCTGAAAGACCAACACATCGGCGTCAGTGACCAACGCGCGCTCATGATGGACGTCCACCACAAAATCAGGGTATGCAGCGTAAATATCGTGCACGGTGACATGGGCCAGCGGGGTAATGGCCTCAATTAAACGACGATTAGCAACGGATTCATCGGGGTCGGGGTGAGCAAAAATCACCAGTACCTTAGGAAGAGAGGGGCTTTCAGCCTTATCTCGGGGCATAGGCTTCCTTGTCTTATGATTATGGTCAGAACGCAATCTGTTCATTTATTCCGTGTTTTTAACTTTAACACACAAATATGCCCCGTCTGTGTCTGACCAGTAGGATGACACGGTAGAATTTGGCAATCCCCGTATCAAGCTGGTATAACGACCGCGCAACAATGCGCATCCATCAACCCGAGACAGACTGAGTAATCATGATTCGCTTCTCCGACATTCAACTGCTTCGTGGTGGTAAGCCCCTGCTTGACCACACTTCAGCCACTATCTCACCAGGCGACAAAGTCGGCTTGGTGGGCAAAAATGGCTGTGGCAAATCTAGCCTGTTTGCCTTACTCCGCCACCAATTATCCCTGGATGCCGGCCGTTGTGATTACCCAAGCCAATGGCAAGTGGCTTGGGTAGCGCAAGAGACCCCCGCACTTGATAAAAGCGCCCTTGAATATGTCATTGATGGCGACAGCGAATACCGCGAGCTCCAACAAGCCCTACGCGACGCCGAAGCCCGTGATGATGGTAACGCGGTGGCGATGTTACACGACAAATTGGATGCCATTGGTGGCTACACCATTGAAGCTCGCGCCGCGAGTCTGCTTGATGGTTTGGGCTTTAGCCAACCCCAAGTCCACTGGTCGCTCACCCAATTCTCAGGGGGCTGGCGAATGCGACTGAACTTAGCACAAGCGCTATTATGCCGCTCTGATCTATTGTTGCTGGATGAGCCGACCAACCACTTGGATCTCGATGCGGTGATGTGGCTGGAAAAATGGTTACAACAATACCCAGGCACCTTGGTGTTGATCTCCCACGACCGGGACTTTTTGGATCCTGTCGTCAACCGGATTATTCATATTGAGCATCAAAAACTTAATGAATATACCGGTAATTATTCTGACTTTGAGCAGATGCGCGCGCAAAAATTGGCCCAACAACAGGCGCAGTACGAGAAGCAACAAAAGCAAATTGCCCACATGCAATCGTACATTGACCGCTTTCGCTACAAAGCGACCAAAGCCCGCCAAGCGCAAAGCCGGATTAAAGCGCTCGAGCGCATGGAGAAAGTATTGCCCGCGCAATACGATAATCCGTTTAGTTTTACCTTCTTCACACCGGATGCCTTACCCACTCCCATTTTAATGATGGACAGGGTGGCGGCCGGTTATGATAAGACCCCCATTATTGAAAACATTCGCCTTAACCTGGTGCCGGGGGCGCGCATTGGCTTACTGGGGCTCAATGGTGCGGGTAAGTCGACCCTGATTAAACTCCTCGCGGGCAGCTTACCCGCCATGGCGGGCGAATTAACCTATTCACAAGGGGTTAAAATTGGCTATTTTGCCCAACACCAACTCGATACGTTACGCATCGACGATACACCACTTCAGCACTTAAACCGGTTGGCCCCCACCACCGCTGAGCAAACCTTGCGTGATTTTCTCGGCCGGTTTGGCTTTCAAGGCGACAAGGCGCTCGAGCCTATTGGCCCCTTCTCTGGCGGAGAAAAAGCCCGCCTTGTGCTCGCCTTACTGGTCTGGCAAAAGCCGAACTTATTGTTACTTGATGAGCCAACCAACCATCTGGACTTGGATATGCGCCAAGCGCTGACACTCGCTTTACAGTCCTACGAGGGCGCGATGGTGATTGTCAGTCACGATCGCTTTTTGCTGCGCGCCACCACCGATGATTTGTACTTGGTCGACAATGGCGCAGTGCTACCCTTTGATGGAGACTTGAGCGATTATCATCGCTGGCTGACCGATCAACAGCGCGCCGATCGCGCCGAGACCAAAAAACAAGCGGCCGCGGAGAAAACAGCGCCGCAACAAACACAGATGGATCGCAAAGCGCAAAAACGCCGCGATGCCGAGTTACGCAAGCAAACCGCGCCTTTGCGGAAAAAAATTGACAATCTCGACACACAGATAGAGCAACTCTCTGCCATTATCACTGACGCAGAAAATCAGTTGGCGGACCCTGACATTTATCACACTGATAATAAGGCGCAACTCACGGCGCAATTGCAACGTCAAGCGGATGCCAAATCGACGCTCGAAGAGGTGGAACAAGAATGGATGGAGCGACAAGAAGAGCTGGAAGCCCTGGAGGCGACATTCAATCAACACTAACCCCTGGGATGGCGAACCCCGCCGACCTATGGCAGTTTTGTTTACATCATTATGGCAAGCCAGAGGTGAAGCAAGCTTGCCTCAGGCTCCAAGACGAGCATCAAGGCAACGTCAACCTTGCCTTATTACTCGCCTGGATTGAACAACACGGCTATGGTCTTGCGCCCGAGAGCCTCACACAACTGAAGCACGCATTGAGCCGCTCTGAGCACTTACTGATTGCTTACCGTCATTTACGGCGTGACATCAAGCCGCGTGTCGGGAGTGGGCAATATAAAAAAATGCTTAACTTCGAGCTCAGCTTAGAAAAATTCCAACAGCAAGATTTAGTCGATGCCCTGAATCGTCAAACCTGGCTCACGGACACCGCCTCTCCTCTCGCCTACTATTGCCGTCAGTTGTCACCATCAGCACGCAACCTATACACATCACTGAAGGTGACACCCGCCGAGGAACAGGGAAGCAACCATGATGACACCGTTTAAACCCATTCCCAGCGCGCGGAATGCGCACCTGCAAACCTTGTTGCCTCGCTTTCTGCGTCGTGCCCCGCTTTTCACCCCTCGCTGGCAGCAATTTGACCTGCCCGATGGCGATTTTGTTGATCTGGCGTGGACGCATCAGCCGCAACATGGACAGCCGATTGTTGTTTTATTCCATGGCTTAGCAGGCAGTTTTGACAGCCCGTATGCCAACGGCTTGCTCGCGGCCTTCCAACGCCAAGGTTGGTGCGGCGTGGTGATGCACTTTCGCAGCTGCAGTGGCCGCCTCAATCGTGCCGCGCGGACCTATCACTCGGGAGAAACCCAGGACGCACGCGCCTTCTTAACCCATTTGCGTCAAACCTATCCAGAGAGTCAAATTGGCGCAGTCGGGGTCTCTTTGGGGGGAAACATGCTGGTGCGTTACCTGGCGGACTATCACGATGATCCCATCGTGGCCTGTGGCTGCGCCGTGTCGCCGCCACTTGACCTTGCCGCCTGCTCGATGCGTATCCAGCAAGGCTTTTCCCGTATTTATCAAGCCTATTTATTGCGCTCGATGCGACAAACCCTAGCGGAAAAGCTCACACGGCATCAGCAAGTAGGCCGATGGCACGCGGGGGAGCGCCCGGCGATAAACACTCTGTTCGAGTTCGACCAAACCGTCACCGCTCCGCTTCATGGCTTTGACGATGCCCTCCACTATTATCGCGCCTGCAGTGGTTTATCGGTGCTCGACACCATCAAGGCCCCACTGGCGATTATTCATGCCAAAGACGATCCTTTTATGACCGACGCGGTGATCCCTACGTCCCCGTTACCCGCAAACATTGATTACCAACTCACTGAACATGGCGGCCATGTTGGCTTTGTCGCCGGTAGTTGGCGACAGCCACAGTTTTGGCTTGAGCACGCCGTCCCCCACTGGCTTGCCACTTATCTACCCGTACCATCACCTCATTCGGATCGTGTGAGTGACACGCGCACGATCAAGAAAGCGTAGAGAACCACTGCATTACGCGGAATGATCGGGTAAAATGCGAGCCAATTCACAACATTCACATCAGGCACCCTAGCATGCCATCCTGAGATCGATAAAAGGTGATGTAGTATGATGGTTCCATGGCAATCGATTCCCGACGAGACACTCACAGGTTTAATTGAGCATTTTGTGTTACGGGAAGGAACCGATTATGGTGAGCAAGAAGTCAGCTTTGCACAAAAAGTGGAGGACGTTCGCCAACAACTGCAATCCGGAGAAGCCGTGATTGTGTATTCTGAGTTGCACGAGACAGTGGATATTCGTCGTAAAGCAGCACTCGGATCCTAGCATCGCAGTACTCGCCGTATCGCGATACAAATTCAGACTGAATGACAGGGCGCGTCATGTCGGCTAAACATCCAATTATTGCGGTCACCGGCTCGTCAGGAGCCGGCACCACCACCACCTCGGAAGCCTTCCGAAAGATGTTCCAAATGATGAACATCAAAGCGGCTTGGCTAGAAGGGGACAGCTTTCATCGCTTTACCCGTCCCGAAATGGACGTCGAGATCCGTAAAGCGCGTGAGCAGGGTAAACATATCAGCTATTTTGGCCCCACCGCCAACGACTTCCCGCGGCTAGAGCAGTTTTTCCGTGAGTATGGTGACCAAGGCACCGGGAAGTACCGCCGCTACTTACATACCTTTGATGAAGCGGTGCCCTATAACCAAATGCCTGGTACCTTCACGCCATGGCAAGACTTGGCCGACAATACCAATGTATTGTTTTACGAAGGATTGCACGGCGGCGTGGTCGACGGTGACGTCAACGTTGCGCAGCACGTCGATCTCTTGATTGGTATGGTCCCCATCGTCAACTTAGAGTGGATTCAAAAATTTGTCCGCGATACGCGCGATAGAGGCCATTCTCGTGAAGCGGTGACCGACTCGATTGTGCGCTCAATGGATGATTACCTGCACTATATCACCCCGCAGTTTTCTCGCACCCATATCAACTTTCAGCGCGTTCCCACGGTAGATACCTCAAACCCATTAAATGCCAAAGGGATTCCGTCTTTGGATGAAAGCTTTGTGGTGATCCGCTTTCGTGGCATGAAAAACGTCGACTTCCCTTATCTGTTGCAAATGATCACTGGGTCGTTTATGTCGCGCCATAACACCTTAGTGGTGCCGGGAGGAAAAATGGGCTTTGCAATGGAATTGATCATCCGTCCATTGATTCAGCAATTGATAGAAAAAGGCAAGATTGGCTGAGGCGTAGCGCATTCATGATGTATTACTTCTCAAGCCGTGATCTTAGCCACGTTTTTGCCAGTTTTTTAGGCGGTTGGCCTAGATCAAAATCAAGAAATCACCAACAAAAAAAGATACACTCTTGTTAACATACAGTGAGCTTGTAGCCCGCGTTCAGACTTCGTATTCTGTGCAATGATCTGATGGGTTACCCCTCAGACAAAGATAGGACGTTGTTGCCGGGCAACACATGCAGAGGAAATAAGTTATATGGTTCCAGGAAAACCTCAAACAGACCCTACACTCGAGTGGTTCCTTTCACATTGTCATATTCATAAGTATCCGTCGAAAAGCACGCTTATCCATGCTGGTGAAAAGGCGGAGACCTTGTATTACATCGTGAAAGGGTCTGTGGCCGTACTGATCAAAGATGAAGAAGGCAAGGAAATGATCCTGTCTTACCTTAACCAAGGTGACTTCATCGGTGAGCTCGGGCTTTTCGAAGAAGACCAAGAGCGCACTGCTTGGGTACGCGCCAAATCACCGTGTGAAGTGGCAGAAATTTCATTCAAAAAGTTCCGCCAGCTTATCCAAGTGAATCCTGATATCTTGATGCGCTTGTCCTCACAAATGGCGCGCCGCTTGCAGGTAACGAGCCAAAAGGTGGGGGATCTTGCCTTCCTGGACGTCACAGGGCGCATTGCACAAACCCTATTGAACTTGGCGAAGCAGCCTGATGCCATGACGCATCCTGATGGTATGCAGATTAAGATCACCCGTCAGGAAATTGGCCAAATCGTTGGCTGCTCACGCGAAACAGTGGGACGTATCCTTAAAATGCTGGAAGAGCAAAACCTCATTTCCGCACACGGTAAAACCATCGTGGTATACGGCACACGCTAATCGCGCCGCTCTCTGTATCACCAACCGACGCCCTGGCGTCGGTTTTTTATCTCCATTATCTGGCAAGCACGCGGATTGCTTCTACACTCAAAACGACATGGTTAACATAAAATTAACAAGGTGTCGTTTATGAAAAAACTCATGGTTACCCTCACCGCCTTCGCGCTCTCTGTGTTTTCAGTCCATGCTGCGTCCAATACGACGATTGTCCACCCCGAGCCACGCGCCGGCTCGGCGCTTGATCTCTATGCCATTGAGCTCATCGAGTTTCTTGCCGAAAAGTCGGGAGGATCTGTTACCTTACAAGCCTTTGACGGCCAAATTGGCTCTCAATCTCGTAAGGTGGAAATGCTCAAGCAAGGCAAGCTCACCGTCGACTGGCTTGGTGCCGACCGTACACTGGAAGCTGAATTGATCCCCGTTCGCTATCCCGTGTTTCGTGGCTTACTCGGCCACCGCCTGTTTATTACCAACCAAGCCACCGAGCCCCAACTTGCTCAGATAAGTAGCGCGAGTGACTTGCAGTCTCTGACTATGATTCAGGGACAAGGTTGGGCCGACGTCAAGGTGCTTAACTCAGCGGGATTTCGCGTACGTGAAATATCGAGCTTTGAAAACATTTTCAAAGTGGTTGATACGGGCCGGGCCGATCTCTTCCCTCGTGCCTTGATTGAGCCTTTTAGTGAATTAGCCGAGCGGCCGCAATACGGTAATCTGTTAGTTGACCCACACCTGATGCTGATCTATCGCTTTCCGATGTTCCTGTTTGTGTCTCCGCAACATGCTGACGTCGCCGAGATGTTAAATAGCGCTTTTGAAGCGGCGTATCAAGACGGATCATTTATCGAGTTTTTCAATAATGCGCCTTTAGTTAAGGAAACCTTTGAAAAGGCGAACATTGGTGAGCGTACTGTCATCCGAGTCGATAACCCGCATTTAAGCAACGAAACACAAGCGATTCCAGACACGTTTTGGCTCGACATCGAGGCCCAATAGACGATAAAAAAGGGAGCGTATCACACGCTCCCTTTTCCCATGATGTCGATAAGCAATGCGTGACGCACTAATGGGTGCTTTCAAAGATTTTGTCTGCCGAAGCAGCCACAAAACCTTGGTAAAGTTCACCATTGGGCAACACATACCGCTTGGCAAACTCGTAAAAGCCACCCGGGATGGTTTGCGTGCAATCGGAGAAAGTAACGGGCACGCGGTCCGCCATGGTAGAGGATTGCTCCAGATACACAGATGCATCCCCTTTGACTTCCCCGCCTGACTCGTTAATCGCAAAGCCATTATCGCGCAATCGGTTGTTCACCGAGAGGCAATCATCATGCGCATTCAGCTGATTCACACTCACGGTAAAATGGTTCGCACCATAACCGTGTGCCGCCACCCAAGACGCATATTCACTCTCTTCGGCAAGCGTTTGATAGGTTGCCCAATCAATATCCCATAGGCGGCCCTGATGGAGAAAATCGCTGCCTGTAAGTGACGACGCATCAACTTGTGCCACCAGCTTCTCAACAATCGCTTGAAGCGCGGGCGAGCATTGCTCGACCATCAACTCACTGATAAAGACTTTCGGCATCAAGGGATCGGGGTGCTCAAAATGGCAAGCATTGAGCTTTTTCGCTTCAAAGGTATAGTCACCTTTTTGCTGATACCCCAAGGCGAGAAATGGACGCGCGAGTACCTTTAGCCCAACCTTAGGCAAACCAAATGTACGTAAGGCAATATGATCATTGATCAAAGGTTGCCCTTCCTCTAATAAGGCATGCACCTTATGTGCCGAAGGGCACAGGCGGTTGATGTAGTCCTGCCACAGTTTGTCGAATAACGCTTGGCCACTGTCCATGTTGCTCTCCTTAGTCCTGTTGAGTCGGTATACCGGGGGCGAATGTCTCGGGAAGCATCACCTGCTCGCCCTCCATGGATGCCATCGGATAAGCACAATAATCTGCCGCGTAATACGCGCTAGGGCGTAAGTTCCCCGAAGCACCTGGCCCACCAAATGGCGCATCGCCACTGGCTCCGGTCAATTGACGGTTGCGGTTAACAATCCCTGCACGAATATGGTCAAGGAAATACTGCCATTCACCATCGTCTTCACTGATAAGTCCGGCAGACAATCCATAACGGGTGTCATTGGCTTTGGTGACCGCATCGGCCATATCCTGGTAACGCTGCACTTGCAACAACGGGCCAAAATACTCTTCATCCGGTAAGTCTTGGATACCACTGACATCCAAGATCCCTGGCGAGATCACCGCATCATGCTGATGTTCACACTCAATCACTGGCTTCGCGCCCAGATCAACAAGCTTTTGTTGTGTCGCCAGGATGCCTTCCGCTGCCGCCACTGAGATCTGTGCGCCCATAAACGGAGCCGGATCATCAAACTGACCGCCTACACGCACGGTTTTTGTCCATTGAGCTAGGCGCGTCAAGATCTTGTCACCCACTTCACCCTCAGGCAACAGCAAGCGGCGCGCACAGGTACAGCGTTGGCCGGCGCTAAGATACGCTGACTGAATGATGGTATACACGGTGGCCTCTAAATCACCAAACTGATCACTGACCACCAAGGGGTTATTTCCCCCCATTTCAAGTGCGAGCATCTTATCAGGCTGACCGGCAAACTGGCGGTGGAGAATATGGCCAGTATTGGCGCTACCGGTAAATAGCAGTCCGTCGATGCCGCGCGCTTGCGCGAGTGCCTCACCGGTATTACGGCCACCTTGCACCAAGTTGATAAGGCCATGTGGCAGCCCCGCCTCTAGCCAATACGCCAGTGTTTTCTCCGCCACTTTCGGCGTCAACTCTGACGGCTTGAATACCACACTGTTACCGGCTAAAAGCGCAGGCACAATGTGACCATTGGGCAGGTGACCCGGGAAGTTGTAGGGACCAAAGACTGCCATCACACCTAACGGGCGGTGGCGCAACACGGCTTGCGTGCCATTGACGTCCTTCTCGCGTGAGCCCGTTCTCTCGTGGTAGGCACGCACCGAGATCGCCACTTTTCCCACCATGGCACCGACTTCGGTTTTGGTTTCCCAGAATGGTTTGCCCGTCTCTTCCGCAATGGTGCGCGCTAAATCATCCGTATTCGCTTTCACTATCTCGGCAAAGCGCTCAACCAGCGCTTGGCGCTCGGCAAATTCAGTATTACGCCAACGAAGAAAGGCTTCACGTGCGGCGCTAACCGCTTGTTCAACCTGGGGGCGCGTCGCTTCTTCACCTTGCCAAATACACTGACTATCAAAGGGATTTTGCGAGGTCATCACCTCGCCCTCGCCTTTCACCCATTCACCGTTAATCAGATGGCCTGCTGATTGCTTTGTCATCTTATCCCTCCATGGCAATCAAACGCAGCTGATCGCCTTCTTTTACATTCAATGCGTCTGCTACCGCGGGGCTGATCACCACCTGATTGGTTTCATGATCCACCGCCGCTTTCGCCGCCGTGGCGCGGAAACCGGCAAAGTCCGTGTTCGATATCAAATAGTCCTGCGCGCTGCTGTGCTCTCTTACGCTTGCCGAGGCGTTAAAAGAATGACGCACGGATTCGATATTGTGACGTAAGCATTCCACCGTGGGGCCGGCATCAAAGATGTCGACATAACCACGGCACGAAAAGCCTTCTTTTTCCAACAAGCGCAACGCTGGGCGGGTATTTGGGTGCACTTGCCCGATCACCGCTCGCGCCTCCTCACTAAGCAGGCTCACGTAAATCGGCAATTTTGGCATCAGGTCAGCAATGAAGCCTTTCGCCCCAATCCCGGTGAGATAGTCAGCCAACGTGAAGTCAATGTTAAAGAAGTTATCCTTCAACCATTGCCAAAACGGCGAGTTCCCCTCGTCGTCAGACACACCACGCATTTCAGCAAAGACCACGTCTGCGAAACGCTCTGGAAATTGTGCCAACATCAAAAATCGACACTTGGACAAGAGCTTGCCGTTTAGGCCGCCACGAAACTCAGGGCGCATAAACAAGGTGCAGATCTCTGTCGTGCCGGTGTAGTTGTTGCCAAACGTCAGCACTTCCACGATGTTATGCACATTCAGTTTGCGCGACGAGTGCACCACCTTCGTCAGGTGGTAACTGTAAAATGGGTTGTCGAGGCCAATCGCGGCCTCGATGCCTGTTGTCCCAGCAATCTCACCCGTTTCTACATCTTCAGCGACCATCAAGTAGCCTTCCGGGCCAGGCTCTGTCACCTTTTTGGCAAAACTTTCTAGCGAATTATCAATTCGCCCTTGTAGCAAATCGGCATCCACCGGCAACGAGGTAAACCCATGGCCGGACGCTTCCGCACACAACATCAGTGCATCAAAATCTGATGCACGGATAGGCCGAATAACTAACATCTCAAATCCCTCCGAGTGTATGAGGTCGCTTATCCTGCAACGACCTTCGCAATCGCGCGCTCTAGGCGTGCCATCCCTTCTTCAATATCAGCTTTGGTAATCACCAATGAGGGGGTAAAACGCACCACATTTGGGCCGGCGACTAATACCAACAGGCCTTCTTCACCCGCGGCAACCAAAATATCGCGGGCACGGCCTTCCCAGTCTTGATTCAGTGCCGCACCGAGTAGCAAGCCTTTGCCACGGACTTCACTGAAGATACCGTACTTATCGTTAATCGCTTCTAAACCGTCACGGAACCATTGCTCTCGCTCAATCACACCGTCTAAAACTTCAGGCTTGGTCACTTCATTGACCACCGCTTCTGCCACGGCACACGCCAGTGGGTTGCCGCCATAGGTGGAGCCGTGAACGCCAGGTTTCATATGTGCCGCGAGACGTTCGGTGGTAAGCATGGCACCAATGGGGATCCCGCCACCTAATGATTTAGCGGTCGCCAGAATGTCCGGCTCGACCCCTGATTCTTGATAGGCATAGAAGGTGCCAGTACGGCCATTACCGGTTTGGACTTCGTCAAAAATCAACAACGCATTGTGCTTATCACACAGCTCGCGCACGGCCTGCAAAAAGCCTGCCTCCGGTGGCACGATGCCGCCCTCACCTTGCAATGGCTCCATCATCACCGCACAGGTGCGATCGGAGATATGGTCAGCCAATGCGGCGATGTCGTTGTAGGGAAGGTGGGTCACATCGCCAGGCTTAGGGCCAAAGCCGTCGGAATAAGCGGGCTGTCCCCCTACCGTAACGGTAAAGAAGGTACGACCGTGGAAACCTTTGGTGAACGCGATGATTTCACTTTTGTGCTCGCCGTGCTCTTCTTTTGCCCAGCGACGCGCCAGTTTCAGTGCGGCTTCGTTCGCCTCGGCGCCTGAGTTTGCGTAAAAAACACGATCGGCAAAAGACAGCTCTGTGAGGCGTTTTGCCAAGCGTAATGCCGGGGCATTGGTCATCACATTACTCAGGTGCCACAGCTTCTGTGCTTGTTCGGTCAGTGCGTCCACCATTACCGGATGACAATGGCCTAAACAGCTCACCGCGATACCACCGGCAAAATCGATATACTCTCGACCTTCCTGATCCCAGATGCGCGACCCTTTACCATGATCTGGGATCATCGGCATTGGGTTGTAACATGGCACCATGACTTCATCGAAGAGTTTACGTTCTACTTTGTGCTCCATTGTCATCACTCAATCCTTCTGTGTTTTATCTATGACGCATAGTATTTACATTATTTTAACCGCGGCAATAGCAGATTATGTTTTGTTTTCAGCAGGGTAACCGATCTCATGCAGTTTACAGAGATAGTTATGCATAAACTGTGAACAGGGAGAAGCGCAGAGCGAGCAAGGCTATGATGCCAAATAGGCAAGACTGAAGGGAGACAACACCCAGGTTGCATAAGGTTGCAGCCATTGATAAGGCAGTCAAAAATCGCGAAATGTAAAATTAGTGATAAAGATCGCTATTTTGTGCAAGAGGGTGTAATAGTGGGCACGACTGGGATGCCCCGAGGTAATGGCGCTTAAAACTGTCGCGCCTTGATCCTGTCGGCTTTATTGCTGGAGAAAGTTAGCCAGTAACGCATGTCCCTCTTGGGTGAGGATGCTTTCTGGATGAAATTGGACCCCTTCCACCGCGAGCTCTCGGTGTTTTAACCCCATGATGATCTCACGTCCATCCGCCTCCGTGGTGGTCGCTGTTACCATCAAACAAGCAGGTAAGCTGTGTGGATCTACCACTAAGGAGTGATATCGCGTGACGGTAAGCGGGCTTGGCAAATGCGCAAAGACACCTTGTCCTTCGTGATCAACGGGCGAGGTTTTACCATGCATCACTGCCCTCGCGCGTATCACCTTAGCACCAAATACTTGCGCTAGGGCTTGGTAGCCCAGACAGACACCTAACAAGGGGATCTTTCCCGCAAAGTGCTCAATCACCGCCAGCGAGATCCCAGCCTCATCTGGGGTACACGGGCCTGGCGAGACCACGATATGCGTGGGTGCCATCGCCTCTATCTCCGCCAAGCTAATCGCATCATTGCGTTTGACGCAAACAGATACGCCCAATTCACAAAAGTATTGATACAGGTTGTAGGTAAACGAGTCGTAGTTATCGATGATAAGAAGCACTGTGCGCGGCCATGCGATTGAAAACCGGCATGATGCTAACACAGTGCTTATAGGGCGTCATCCTAGCGTGAGCTAGGGACGACGCTTATTGGTTAACGATTTAACTGACAGCGAAAGCCAGTGTATGTCACTGTCATCGGTGTATCAGCGGGGGCGCTGCCACAGTATACAGGGAACAACCCCAAGGCTTTCACCGCAACCGCAATACGATCATCTGCGCTTAACGCCAAGGATTGAACCAAAGGGCTGGCTTGGTTGAACGTGCGCGTCGCGCGCCATTTCATCCACGCATGAACCGGGCTTTTCTGTCCGTTAAGCAGCGGCACAATCGGTAAAATGCTGCGATTGTTCACGGTCACAGAAACAGGCACCACAGGCTCTGGGTAGTCAAGCGAGATCAAGACAGGATCGTGATCGGAGGATGAGAACGCATTGTCCGATTTCACCAAATCACCCGTATACTGGCGGCTATATTCAAACAGCGTGCTTTCTACCGAGTTAATGTGCCACTCTTCTACGCCAACCACTTTGCTTGCCAAGCTGGCATTGGCCAAAGCATGATCGAGCGCACCCAGCTCTCCAGAGAACGAATACGAATAGGCTTTGTCCCCTAACCAGTCGGTGGCCAAATTGGTATACCCCAATCCCTCTTCCACCGGTTGGCCGGTTGCATGCATAGGCACACCACGAATTTCCGTGCCCGCAGCGGTGAGAATATCGCGCTGACCCTCGCGACGCTGATAGTCCGTCAGCACACGAACAGGATCTTCTTGCGCGTACGCATTCAAGTCACCTAAGATCAGGACATCACCCTCTACGGTGTTTAACCGGTCACGTAATGCCACCGCCGCAGAGACACGGAACTCATTACAACGGCCCTGCAGATCAGCCGTTTCACTATCAAACTCGCCGGCAACCCAATCTTCATAACAGCCCGAGCCTTTTGATTTGAAGTGATTCACCACCACACTAAGAGGCTGATCATTAATCATAAAGCGTTGGATCAAGCTATCACGCTGGTATTTGTCAAGTGCCTTGGTTTCTCCGTCTGGGCTTTCGCCACTGATATGCTGCTCGGGCATTGGGATAGCCTGGGCATTGCCTGCTAATGCCACTGTCGCAGGACGATAAATCATGCCTACCATGATGGCATCAGAGCCAAAGTAAGCGCCTTGATTTTTCTCCGCCTCACTCGGTTCAACAAATTGGTAGTGATCACGGGGGTCAGCAAACTGGGCGTTGAGTTGAGTCACCAGATCATCAATGGCACTACCCGCTGCAAAGCCGTTGTTCTCAATCTCCATCAACCCAACGATATCAGCATCCATTGCCGTCAATGCGTTAACGATTTTCGAGCGTTGCAGTTCAAACTCAGCCGCGGTTTTTGCGCCACGGTTACAGCCACGGCTCGCATCCGCGTCGGCTTGATCTTCACAGGTCACATTGAGTGGGCCACCGACCGCACTGGCGCTAGTAAAGTAGTTAAGCACATTAAAGCTCGCGACCTTAATATCTGTGCCTGGTACCGTCTTAGGCGCCGGTTGACGGTCATTGCGATGCACAATATCCCCAGCGGTGATCGTGTTAGTCGCCACCAGACGATACTGGCTGTAGCTATAGCCCAGCACACCACTCAACCGTTCGATGCGATCGCCAATCCGCAAATAGCCTTGCTCAGCATCAAGGCCAGGGAAGTACGGGATCTCGCCATCTTTCGCTTTCTGGTCGGTTTCAATATAAAGCTGGTTTTGGGCATTTTTCTCTGCCAACGCCTCAGCGCCTGGTGTTAATGCTGGATACAATTGTGTCGGTTTATACAAAGGTGCCTGATGCGATAACACCATGTTGTTACGGAACGCATCGTAGTCAAAACCAAAGTTACGGGTGATCACTAATTCACTGTCAGCGTCCATGGTCACCTTCATGCCTTCATAGCGCTCCAGTGCCTGATCAAGGGTTTCCTCTGCCCCCACACGGATGGCAGTGGGTAGCACATCACCTTGGTAAGGCCCTTTTGCCACCTGTCCATCCGTGACGCCTAGCTGGGTATGCCCGTAGTACTCTTTAATTTTACCGCTGGCACAAAGGGTATCGCCGGGCGCCAACGCTAAGTGTTGCGCGTCACGCAAATAGACAAACAACCCGTCAGACGTGGCAGGGTTGCCATCACCTTGCGGATCTTGAATCCAGACCCCTTTATACAAACCCTGAGTGACCGCCGTCACCACCCCTTGCACGGCATAAGTTTTGTCTGAGCTATATTTGCCATCCGGGACAAGCGGGCTCCGCGCCCCGTCGCCTTGAATGGCATAAATGGGGGTCGGGGTGGTCACCCCACATTGGTAGCTCTCGGTAAGTGGCGCTTTTGCCGCCGCGGGCAGTGCAATCCCCGCCATTACCAGCGCAAGCGGTGACCACATCATTGGCTTTTTCATACCTGTTCCTTCACGTAATTGAGTGTTTACTCGAAAATCGAGTGTATTATTCATGATAGATACAGGATATGACGTGATATGAATCGCACCGGAATCAGCGATTATTGATGAAGTAATTAGAAGTGAGAAGCTGGTTCAGTTATGTTAAAAAAAAGCAGCGAGCTTTCACCCGCTGCTTTTGTCATCTTTTAGTGACCCGTTATACGCGTGGAACAAAGCCAACCGCGTCATAGACTTTGCGCAGTGTCTCTTGCGCGCGCGCCGAAGCATGGGCTGCCCCTTTTTGCATCACGCTATCAAGCAGTGCGCGATCGGCACGGTACTCGTGATAACGCGCTTGCAACGGCTCAAGCATAGCGACCACCGCATCGGCCGTATCCTTTTTCAAATGCCCGTACATCTTGCCCTCGTAGGCTTGCTCGAGCGCGTCAATCGACTCACCCGTGGCGCCCGACAATAGTCCAAGCAGATTAGACACCCCTGGCTTTTGCGCAATATCGAAACGCACCCGTGGTGGCTCTTCGGAGTCAGTCACCGCACGTTTAATCTTTTTCGCGATCACTTTAGGGTCTTCCAGCAAACCAATCACATTGTTGCGATTATCGTCCGATTTAGACATTTTTTTGGTCGGATCTTGTAGGCTCATGACCCGCGCATTGACATCAGGCGTGTAGGGCTCTGGAAGCACAAACACATCGCCATAACGGTTGTTAAAGCGGGTCGCCACATCACGCGCCAACTCCAGGTGTTGCTTTTGGTCATGACCAACGGGCACCTGGTTAGTTTGATACAACAAGATATCTGCTGCCATTAACACCGGATAGCCAAACAGCCCCGCATTAATGTTCTCAGCATGACGCTGCGACTTGTCTTTGAACTGGGTCATCCGGTTTAACTCACCCATTTGGGTGTAGCAGTTAAGTACCCAACTCAGTTGCGCGTGTTCAGGCACGTGTGACTGCACAAACAGGTTACTTTTTTCTGGGCTCACCCCCACCGCCAAGCAAAGCGCTAAGGCATCAAGCGTGGCTTCGCGTAACGCGTCAGCATCCTGGTGGACGGTGATCGCATGTAAATCCACCACGCAATATTGGCAGTCATAATCATCTTGCATCTGTTCCCACTGACGCAACGCGCCCAGATAGTTACCAATACTCAGCTCGCCAGAGGGTTGCACACCACTCAATACAATGGGTTTTGAAGGTTGACTCATGATGATTTGATTCCTTTACAT
This sequence comes from Salinivibrio sp. VYel1, assembly GCF_009377945.1. NCBI lineage: Bacteria > Pseudomonadati > Pseudomonadota > Gammaproteobacteria > Vibrionales > Vibrionaceae > Salinivibrio > Salinivibrio sp. VYel1. The sequence goes on from NZ_RSAM01000007.1 coordinate 43,825, forward strand.
ATTGCCCGTGGGGGCGGTCTTATTGACTTATTAAACGCGTTATACGGGGTGGTTGGCAACCACAGAAACTAACTCACTAAAGTTGTCCAAGATATAGGTAGGTCGGCTGTCACTGATGGGCTCACCATAGTTGTAGCCATAGGTCAGGCCGACGGAGGCGAATCCGGCATTCTGGGCCGCCAAAATATCATTTTTTGAATCACCGACCATCAACATCTGGGCATTGGTTAATCCGTGCTTGTCGCGCAGCAGGTGTAGGCCTTCAGGATCGGGCTTGCTGGTCGACAAACTATCGCCACCGATCACATCGGTAAATAATTCGGCCAGGCCTAAATCAGCTAAAATGGCCGGCACAAAGGCGTAGGGCTTATTGGTGACGACCCCCAGTTGATAGCCTTGCTGGTGTAAGTGATTCAAGGTGTCTTTCACCCCAGGGTACAGCACCGTCTTTTCGTGCCCATTGTTTTCATAATGGAAATTGAAGCGCTCTCTGGCTTGCGCCACCAAGGCTGGGTCTAAATCGGGATCGTGATTATGCGCACGCGATAATGCACGACGAATCATGATATCTGCACCATTACCAATCCAGCCGGTGACCTCCGCAACGCTCACTGTGGGTCTGTCCAAATCGGCTAACATCATCTGCAGCGCTTGGGTCAAATCTGGCACGCTATCGACTAAGGTGCCGTCTAAATCAAATGCAATATAACGCAGGCTCATACTACTTCAACTACCTTTCTACTTTTGCCAGTTCGGCACGCATTTCATCAATGGCGGCCTTGTAATCTGGCTGACCAAAAATGGCGGAGCCCGCCACAAACATATCTGCGCCTGCCTCAGCAACCTCAGCAATGTTGTTCGCTTTTACACCACCATCGATTTCGAGACGGATGTCTCGACCGCTGGCATCAATACGCTGTCGAACGGCTCGGAGTTTATCAAGCGTGGTGGGAATGAACGACTGCCCCCCAAAGCCTGGGTTGACCGACATCAGCAAGATCATATCCAGCTTATCCATCACGTAATCGAGATAATGCAACGGCGTGCCCGGGTTAAAGACTAAGCCCGCTTGCATGTCATGCTCTTTAATCAACTGCAAGGTACGATCAATGTGCTCACTGGCTTCTGCATGAAAGGTGACCATGCTGGCGCCCGCTTTGGCAAAATCAGGAATAATCCTGTCGACGGGTTTAACCATCAAGTGGACATCAATGGGGGCGGTAATGCCATAGTCACGTAACGCCTGACAAACCGGGGCACCAAAGGTGAGATTGGGGACATAATGATTATCCATCACATCAAAATGGACCACGTCCGCCCCCGCGGCGAGCACCTTGTCCACTTCTTCACCCAGTCGCGCAAAATCAGCAGATAAAATCGATGGCGCGATCAAAAAATCCTTCATAGCACGGTCGCCTCAGTTACCAAAAAGTTGCCGCAATTCTACCCGATTTTGGCCACGAAGTCTTACCCGTTCACGGTTTTCTCCTCGCTAACACTGACAAGTTATCGTGGCTTGACTAGAGTAAACAGAGGCGCCAAAAAAGGAGGCATCATGGACAGCAAACCTAGACTCACTGACGTTATGAAGAGCGTCATCGCGGCATTGTTTGGCGTCCAATCGCAACAAAATCGCGAACGAGATTTTGGCCATGATTCGCCGGCGGCGTATATCATCACCGGTGTGGTGATGATTGGGATCTTTGTCGCTGCCTTGCTGGCGTTAGTCAGTGTGTTGACCTAATGGCCCAAGACGGATAAGAAGCATCACAGAGTAGGCGATGGCGGGTCGAACAGTGCCAGTAGCTCGTCCACTTTATTCCGGCCTTGTCCATTACGGCTAATGGTACGCTTGACTTTCACCACGTTAAACGACGCGCCACGGTATAGCCGACGCGTGTAAGGCGTATCATGGTTGGAGATAAGAACCGGGATCCCTTGGCTGACAGAGGCCTGTTCAGCGTGTTCGGCCAGTAAGGCTTGATCGTCCAGCGTAAAGCCATTGGTAGCATAGGTGGTAAAGTTCGCCGTGGCGGTAAGCGGCGCATAGGGCGGATCACAGTAAATCACGTCGCCTAACTTGGCGCGGGCAAAGCTTTCCGCATACCCTTCACAAACAAACTCTGCCCGTTGCGCTTTTTCGGCAAAAACCGCGAGCTCTTTTTCCGGAAAGTAAGGTTTTTTGTAGGAGCCAAAGGGCACATTAAAGCCACCCTTTTTATTGTAACGACACAAGCCATTGAAGCCGTGACGATTCATATAGAGGAAAAACAACGAGCGTAAGTAGGGATCCGTGGTGAGATTAAACTCACGACGCACATCCAAATAACGCTCTTTTTGGTTGTACTCTTGGCAAAAAAACGCGCGCGCATCAGCCACAAACCGCATCGGGGTTTGCTTGATAATGTTGTATAAGTTGATCAGATCGGGATTGATGTCCGCCAAGATATAGTGGTCATAATCGGTATTGAGAAACACCGATCCGGCGCCAACAAAGGGCTCTATCAGCGTGTTCCCCTCAGGAAGATGACGACGAATGTCATCGACCAGTGAGTACTTACCTCCCGCCCACTTTAGAAACGCGCGATGCTTTCTCATTGCCCCTAGTCTATCTCTGCGGTCTGAAAAGGGGCGGATTGTACCCTATTTTGCTTCATCAATCAGCGGATTTTACTGGCCATTTGCTCGGTTAATTTCGCGATGGATCTGACTGAATGATTTCACAAAAGGCTGCAGTGAACGGACATTATCCGCCAAGTTTAGTTCAGCACGACGAGCCTCAGTCACACTGGCATAGTCACCCAATAGCACCATATACCAAGTCGCATTATTGCGCTGCGTTTGGTACACCTGCACGCGATCAGCCAATTGATAATCCTCAATCAAGGCAACCGCATCTTGCCGAGATTGCAGGGCGGCCAATTGCAGGGCATAACGCTGGGCAGGGATATTGAGCAAAGCTTGTGGCGCTAAAGGCAACCCATTTCGCCCACTCTCATTTTGGCTAGGAGTGTCTTGGCTGCGATTGCCTGAATCGGCATTTGTAGCCGATGCCGTTGCGCCCTCATCGGTTGTTTGACCCGCGTTCGCGACGTCATCCGCAGCGGTTTGTGGTGCCGCAGGCGCAGGCACCGCCTCACTGATTTCGCTGGCTAATGGCTCATCAACGGCGTCAGTGCCGTCTCCTCCAGCATCTTGTTCGTCAATAATCGCATCGACCACATCATCGGGCACCACAACACGCTGTCCTTCATCACTGCGCCCAACAGTCAGCCCTTCACCATTAATATCGTCTGGTAGGGTCGCCTGATCTTCCGTTACCGCACCATTATCGGCTGATGGCGACGTCATCGTCTCGCTCCCCGCATCCGCGTTAGACGCACTAGGTTGTGTGCCTGTTTGGGTCGCGGTTTGCGGATCAGTGATCGCTTGCTCCTCTTGTTCACTGAGCAAATCATCTAAATTCTTGAGCCCTTCAGGAAGCACCGCTTCTGACGCAGCGTCACCTTGCTGGCTTGGAAATACCCACCAAATCACCCCCGCGCCGACGATCATCAATACCACCGCAAGGAGCAGCATTAAGAAGGGTTTGTTGTTTTTAGCGGGCTTTTTCTTATCTTTACTCACAGCGCCTGTCTCCTGATTGTCCTTTCCCATAATGGTGCCGGGGTAAACGGTTTGATTGGCAAGTTTGGCTAACCACTGTTTCTTTTTCTCGCCACCGATGCGCTGGGTGACCGCCAGCACATCAATAAACATCTCAGCTTCTCCCTCGTTGAGGGGAGAGATTTCGAGCTCCAGGGGTTTTTGCTCGTGCCCGTAAGACACCTGGCCTAGCCACTTGTTCAACTTTCCAGGTAGCGAGAAAAGCACCACGTTGATACGCCAATTGGCTTGGTGCTGGGCGTGCTGTACCAAGGCCCACAACTCTGACAACAAACCGGGGGTCAAACGATGCGCATCATCAATCACCAATAAGGCATCGCACCCACCACCATCGAGCATCATGGTGAGACTATCAATGAGCGGGTCGGCTTCGTTAAACACCCCATCTTTAACAATTTGCCGCAGCAAGATAGCGCGGCGCTGTGCATCGCTCTGAGCGGTGTGGCACGCCAATAATGCATGAACATGGGCATCTGCCCACTGCTCCATATAGCGCTCACTGAGCCAGGTTTTACCCGCCCCCTCAGGCCCAGTCACTTGGATCAAGTTGGCACTAAAGCGGGTAATAAATTGCAGTCGAGAAAGGAGCTGGGTTTGGCTTTCCAGATCCAAGGTTAAGGTATCAAAAGTGTCTGTCATGCATTCAATGGTTAACCGGCATCAATCACATCAGCAATACACTGATGGGGCACATCTGCAACCACTTGAGCCTGGCCTATCGCTGTCGGCAAAACCAGGCGCAACTGTCCTGAAAGCACTTTTTTATCACGCATCATGTGCTTAATAAAAGCATCGTAGTTCATCTCACTGGGTGCCTGTATGGGAAGATCAGCACTTTCCAGCAAGGCAGTGATGCGTGACACAGTTTTTGGCTCAATCAGACCGTGTTGCTGTGCCGTTTTAGCCGCCAACACCGTCCCTGCTGAGACCGCTTCACCGTGCAGCCAGTTGCCGTATCCCATTTCTGCCTCAATGGCATGGCCAAACGTATGACCCAAGTTTAAGAGTGCACGGACACCCGCCTCGGTTTCATCTTGTGCGACCACATCGGCTTTTATCTGGCAACAGCGGCGAATCGCATAACGTAGCGCATCCGGCGAGAGCGCTGTCAGTGCAGCCATTTCGCTATCGAGCCAATCAAAGAAAGGCGCGTCGGCAATAATGCCATACTTAATCACTTCGGCCATGCCCGCGGCAAATTCACGACGCGGTAAAGAGCTAAGCACCTGCGTATCAATCACGACCGCTTGAGGCTGATAGAAAGCCCCAATCATGTTTTTACCCAGTGGATGATTAATGGCGGTTTTGCCACCAACCGACGAGTCCACCTGCGCCAGTAATGTGGTGGGCACTTGGATAAAGTCTACCCCGCGCTGATAACAGGCGCTGGCAAAGCCAACGATGTCACCAATCACGCCGCCGCCCAGTGCAACAAGTACCACATCACGGTTGTAATTGTTTTCTAATAGGAAGGTGTTAATGGTGTTAAATGTCTCTAAAGACTTGTAAGCCTCACCATCGGGTAGGCTCAAGCGAGCGACATCCGCCGCGCCTGCCTGTTTTAAGGTTGAGACCAGTGCGTCGCCGTATAACGGCATCACTGTCTCGTTGCTGATGACAGCAACCCGACGCGAATGGACGCTCCCAAATAGGCTAGCATCAGCTAACAGCCCTTCACCGATCGAGATAGGGTAGCTACGTGCCCCTAGGTTAACGTCTATCCGTTCCATGGTCGGGTCCTGTGTTTGGTTATTGCTGCTCTAACAGAGCCATGATTTGATTGGCCACCACTTTGGCACTTTGATCGTCAGTACGTACAACATAATCAGCAATTTCTTGATAAAGAGGATTACGCTCTTCCGCTAACGACTCAAGCACTTCACGTGGTTGGTCAGTTTGTAATAATGGTCGTTTCTTATCGCGTTGGGTGCGTGCCAGCTGCTTCTCGATGGTGGTTTCTAAATACACCACAACACCACGAGCAGAGAGACGGTTGCGGCTTTCTTTGCTCATGATCGAGCCACCGCCAGTCGCGAGAACGATACCTTGCTCTTCAGTGAGGTCGTTTATCACGTTTTCTTCGCGTTTACGGAAACCTTCTTCACCCTCAACGTCAAATACCCATGCAATGTCTGCTCCAGTACGATCTTCAATCACTGAATCAGAATCATAGAATTCCATATGAAGTTGCTGAGCGAGATGACGACCAATTGTGCTTTTACCAGCCCCCATAGGGCCTACCAAAAAGATGTTTCGTTTTTCAGCCATTTTAAGCAATTTTACGCGCGGTTAAATAAGACAACACCGCCCGCAGGCTTAATGAAAAAAGCCCGAGGCGCCAATTCCTCACAGATATTTCGTGATCAGATTAAAAATTATCTCAGGACAGTGACCCCTTTGGCAACACCTAACCTAGTCTGTGACGATTTTAGGGGTCACAAAGATCAGAAGTTCGCGTTTTGCATGGTCTTTTAATTGGTGCTTGAACAAGTTGCCAACCAAGGGAATATCCCCCAGCAGCGGCACTTGGGTCTCTTTATTGATCATGGTTTGCTGAAAGATCCCCCCTAAGACCACGGTTTCACCATTTTCCGCCAGCACTTGGGTATTAATGCGCTTGGTACTGATCGACATCGCTTCGCCTTTCCCGGCCACCACGGCTTTTTCGGGCATGTCTTGGGTTAATTTTAAATCCAAAACCAGCGTATTGTTGGGCGTGATTTGTGGGGTCACCGATAAACTCAGCACTGCTTTTTTAAAAGACACCGCCACCGCACCGCTAGAGGACGCCTCAAGGTAAGGTAGCTCAGTCCCTTGTTCAATATAGGCCGCTTTTTTATTGGTGGTGATAAGTCGGGGGCTCGATACCACTTCTGCTTTCCTTTCGCTTTCAAGCGCAGACAGCTCCAAGTCGAGCAGAAGATCATTGCCAAGCTTCGCCACTTGCAAGGCCATGCTTGAGGCCGAGGGGTTAGCAGCGGCCAGGTTCACGCTGAGGAAGTCGCCAATATTTGCCCCGTCTGTCGCCGCATCGTTTAAGCTTTCAGGTCCTTGCCCAGTGACATTGCTATCCCACATCAAGTTACCTTCCACAGACGGGCCAACCGTGGTTGAGCCATTTCGATTCAACAGCCCCCAACGCACGCCTAATTCGTCCACTGAACCTTGCTCGACCGTCACAATACGTGCCTCAATTTCGACTTGCTTAACGGGCACATCCAAGTGACGAACCAAGGTGCGAATGCGGGCTAGATTCTTTTGATTATCTTTAATGATCAACGCATTGGTTCGCTCATCAAGCGATACCGCCCCTCTGGGCGACAGTAAACTGACCCCTTCACCTTGTCCTTTAATCAGTGCGGCGATATCGCTCGCTTTGGCATAGTTCACCGTGAGCACTTCTGAGCTCAGTGGCAGTAAGGCGTCCGCTTGCTGACGCATTTCGAGCGCTTGCTTTTCTTGTGCCATGAGCTCTCGGCGAGGGGCAACGAGCATCACTTGCCCCCGTTGGCGTTTATCCAGCCCCTTTACGCGCAAAATCACATCCAATACATCTTGCCAAGGCACACCATCAATGCGCATGGTGATGTTGCCTTGCACCGAGTCCGAGGTCACCAGGTTAAAATCATTCTGCTCGGCAATCAGTTGCAGCACGGTACGGACCGGAATATCTTGAAAGTTAATCGAGATCGCCGCCCCTTTTTGCGCTAAGGCGGTCGCGGAAAGCGCTTTTCTGGCCGCAGACACGCGGATGGTCAATACTTTTCCTTGCTGCTGGTAATCAAACTCCACGGCTTGCTCAGCACGCATTACGATGCGGGCACGTTCAGATGCCTGAAAGGTTTCAATCTCAGTCACGGGCGTCTGACGACGGCGAGTATCGAGGACCGCCAGCAGTGCCGGTTTAAGCTGCACATTCGGCAAACGTAGCATGACTTGCTGAGGCGTCGGTTGGCGAAAGTCAGCCGCTACCGCGGCGTCAGAAAACGTCAGCGAGACGCTAGCATCACCATTGTCGAGGCGCTTCACCGCGATATCGGTCAGCGTACTCTTTGCGGCAACCTGCGCCGAGCCAACGCTTAGTATCAGTGTCAATAATATGAGCCAGACCGAGCGAACGCTTGGCGTAAACGTGCGGGAAAGGTAAGGGCGTATTATCATATTGGTATCCTAACTACGGCAAAGTTGCTTCCATCGACAAGGTGACAGTGCGAAGCTGCCAACACCCCAACCCATCCGGCAGGGCTTCTTCAATCGCGATCTGATTTGCATTCACGGCCACCACACGGCCACGGTTTTCGCCTAAATGCGCACCTTCACTGACTTGAGTGATGGTGCCATCAGGACGGGCAATTAAGGCTTGTTGCTGTGCGCCTTTGGTTAAGCTGCCTTTCATGGCAAGGCTTGCCAGTGGAAATTGCTCAAGCGGCTCTAAAGGCCGTTGTAAATTGGGCTGCCAACAGTCGCCCGTTGAAGCCTGTCCACCAACATTGATTGCGGGTAGCACAAAGGGATCCCGCTGATCGGTGAAAAAGGCTATCGATTGGTAATTCGGCGAAGGGGGGATGCGGGTGGCATTGACTTGCGCACTGGCTTGAGTTTGTTGCATAAACTGTTCGATATCACTGTGGTATCTATCACAGCCCACCAAGCTCAACCCAAATAACAACACCAAAAGACGCTTCACTGTACGAACTCCTTATCAGTGGCAATACCTTCACCGGTATAGCGATATGTGGTCGCCGACACCGACAGCAGCAAGGGCGCATGAATGTCATCGTCCTCAGTACGGGTTAAGACAAAATCTTGCAGCGAAACCAAGCGAGTCATGGCGGCAATATCCGCGCTAAATGCACCAATAGAGGCATAATCCCCGGTCAAGACAACCGTCATCGGGATCGCATCGAGCCAACTGCCATGCTTTCTTGGCTGCCACTTCAGTGTGTTGAAACCTAACTGATGACGGATCCCAACTTCATTAACCCCGGCGAGTAATCCCGAAAGCTCTTCTTCTTCCGGCAGTTGGGCAATCAAGGTGGCATATTGCTGATTTAACGCGCGCATTTGTGCCTCCACATCGGGCAGAGCGGCCGCGCGATTGGCCAACAACCGATACTCGGCTTTAAGTTGTGCTTCGCGCTGAGTCGCTGCCTCCAGCGCCTCTTGGTTGGGCTGCAAAATCAGCAAAGCTGCGAGCATCGATAGCGCGATCGCGCCCACTGCCCAAACAATGGCGCGGGTGGCGAGTGGCGCACTGGGGAGTTTTTGCCAATCCCATGCAAAGGCGCTAATCATGACTGCACGCCTTGGGGCTTGGGTAACTGCGGTGTGACGTAGTCGGTCAAACGAAAGCTTAAAGTGAAGCGTTTGTTGGCGCGTTGCGATCCTGATTCGGTGATCACAGTGTCAATATCAACGTCGGTGGCCAACGCACTTTGCTCTAACGCTGCCAATAAACTTGCCATCTCCGCATTGGATGTGACCCAGCCTTCGACCGTGACACGCCCCTGTTGCTGCGCCAAACGACTTAAATACGCCCCTTCAGGCATCACGGTTGGAATGAAATTCAGCAATGCGGTGACATTATTGCGCTGTTGCTGTAAGGCGTTGACCAGTTGTAAGCGCGATTGTAGCGCTTCACGCTTTTTATCTTCGCGCTTAAAGGTCTGTAAGGTGGCACGAAAATCGTTCATCCCCGCGGTTAATTGTTGATTACGTGCCTGCTGCTCAGTCAGCCAGTGCTGCTGGACCGCGTTCACGGCACTGACCATCAGCACTACACCCAGCAGTACCAAACCACTATGGACCATAAACGTTTGACGCTGCGCGCGGCGCGCTTTTTCTCGCCAAGGGAGTAGATTTATACGCATGAATATTCTCCCCGCAGCGCTAACCCCAAGGCAATAGACGCATCATCGCTGATGTTCGGCGCCGTTTGATCCAACATCGCCACTGGATTGAATCGCGTGATGGTAAGGTGCTCAGACGCTAGCGTGGCCGGCCAAGCGCCGCTAATCCAAACCGTGCTCAGGAGCAAGAGTCGATTATGCTCACGCGCTCGATGACAAGCCTGATCAAAGTGCTGCTGCACCAAGGCTTTGGCCGCTGACTCGCGGTGTTCATAGCGCTCTCCCTCCCCCAAACGGCAGCGATGCTGATAAACTTGCCCATCAGGATAAAGACGAATCGCAGTCAGCAAGCCGCTGTGATAGTGCAGCCACAATGGCCAGCGGTTCGCCTGCGCAACAGGGCGGAGTGCTTGATAAACGCCGACTAACGCTTGGCTGTTGATGTCTGCCACCGTAGGCGATAACCCGACCCGCTTGAGCGCGTCTAGGGCCGGAGTGAGCGCATGACGCCGACATGCCACCACTTGATAACAGACTTGTCCCGGCTGAACAGTCACGCCGCTCATAACCGCAAAGTCGTAATATAATGTATCCATGTCCATATTGAGGGCAGCACTCAGCTTTTGGCCGATCAAAGCTTCTTGCTCAATCTCGTCGTCAATCAGTGGCGCCGTCATTTGCTTGGTGATCACAGCCTCTTCATCGACCCCCACTACCACAGAGATGTGTAGGCGCTGATACCAAGGTACACACGCGAGTAATCGTTTTTTTATCTCGGTAAGCGGGACACAGAGATCGTCAGTCGCGCGATACGGCACCCGATGATGGCCTGCCACCTGAATACCTTGTCGATGTGCACGAACCACAATGGCGTGAATGATATCTCGGCCGATATCGATACCTAAAACTGCCGAACTTCGCATCATTTCGTGTTAGGCTCCCAACGTCAGCGTGAAGTCAGTATTTACAAAACTGGCCTCATCACGGGTTATTTTTAATGCTGGTGCCTTTATACTACTCACGTATGATTATTGAACGGCTCAACGGCAACAGAACGGGAAATCTCAGGTGAAGTTCATAAAGCGTTTGCTTATCTTTGCACTGGTTTGCACAGTGCTTGGAGTCACTACAATCTTTGGGTTTTACCTGTATGTAAAACCTGACCTCCCCGATGTAGCGACACTAAAAAGTGTCGAACTGCAGACTCCGATGCAGGTCTATAGCGCCGATGGTGAGTTGATCTCCCAGTTCGGTGAAAAGCGTCGCATCCCAGTCATGCTCGAGGACATCCCTCAGCCTATGATTGATGCATTGATTGCCACAGAAGACAGTCGCTTTTACCAACACCCAGGGATTGATCCTATCGGCATTGTCCGCGCCGCGGTGGTGGTGGCGATGTCAGGTACGGCCAAGCAAGGGGCCAGTACTATCACGCAGCAGCTGGCAAGGAACTTCTTCCTCTCTAACGAAAAACGCATTATGCGCAAGATAAAAGAGATTTTTATCGCCGTGCATATCGAACAGCTGTTGAACAAAGAAGAGATCCTTGAACTCTATTTCAACAAAGTATTCTTAGGTTATCGTGCTTACGGGGTTGGCGCAGCTGCCCAGGTGTACTTTGGCAAAACCCTCGATCAACTGACCTTGAGTGAGATGGCGGTGATTGTCGGATTACCCAAAGCCCCCTCCACCATGAACCCGTTGTATTCGCTCTCGCGCGCCACCGATCGCCGGAATGTGGTGCTGGGGCGCATGCTTAAAGAGGGATATATTTCCAACGCCGAGTACCAACAAGCGAAGAACGAGCCGATCGTAGCCCGCTATCATGGGGCCGAAATTGAACTGTCCGCACCTTATGTAGCAGAAATGGCACGCGCATGGGCCGTTGAGCAGTTTGGCGAAGACGCTTATACCTCGGGTGTGCGTATTTTCACCAGCGTCGATGCCGATATGCAACGCGCCGCAAATGAGGCGGCAGTAGAAAACGTTCTCGCCTACGACCGTCGCCATGGGTTCCGTGGGCCAGTTGCCACGCTATGGCAAGCCCCTAGCCAACGTTGGCAACACCAGCGCATCGTTGATCACTTGGCCAAGCAACCCAGCTACGGCCCGCTAGAGCCCGCCGTCGTGATTGATGTCCAAGCTAAATCGGCGCAGGTTGTCGGACCCAATGGCCGTGAAATCGAACTGCCTTGGGAGGGACTTGACTGGGCGCGCCCTTATATCACCGATAGCCGTCAAGGTCCGGCCCCTCAACGCGCTGATGAATTCCTTGCCAGTGGCCAACAAATATTTATTCGCCAAGTGGATAACAGCTGGCATTTGGCCCAAGTCCCGACGACCAATACCGCACTGGTTTCCATGTCCCCCGCAACCGGAGCAATCAAAGCACTGGTGGGCGGATTTAATTTTGTCCATAGCAAATTTAACCGTGCCACACAGTCAGTACGTCAGGTGGGCTCGAGCATCAAGCCGTTTATTTATTCCGCGGCAGTGAATGAGGGCATGACACTCGCCACCCTGATTAACGACGCCCCCATTAATCGCTGGGATCGCAGTCAAGGCGTGGCATGGCGGCCGAAAAACTCGCCACCACGTTATGAAGGGCCACTGCGGGCGCGACTGGGTTTGGCACAGTCGAAAAACGTCATGGCCGTACGTGTCCTGCGTCGGGTGGGATTGGATGACGCTCTCGATTACCTCACCCGCTTTGGCTTTAAACGAGATGATTTACCGCGTGCAGAAGCCATTGCGCTTGGTGCGGGAAGCTTGACGCCGGTTGAAATGGCACAGGGCTTTAGCGTGTTTGCCAATGGCGGCTATTTTATGGAGCCCTTTATCATTGATCGGGTCGAAACCCCCTTTGGCGAGGAAATATATCGCGCCAATCCACCCATCATTTGTGATAACTGCGAACAAAAAGCAGAACAGGCCGATCCGTTTAATGAGCAGAATTTGCTAGAGAACAACGACACCACCACACAGCGTCATGCCAAACAAGTCATTGATGAGCAAAATGCATTTTTGGTACGTGAAATGATGCAAAGCAACATCTGGGGTGGCGGTGATTGGCGCTACGGGACAGGCTGGAATGGTACGGGCTGGCGCGCACAAGCGCTCAAGCGACGCGATATCGGCGGAAAAACGGGGACCACCAATGACTCCAAAGATACCTGGTACACCGGCTATGGCCCAGGGATTGTGACCACTGTGTGGGTGGGCTTTGATGATCACTCCCGTAAACTGGGTCGCACGACCCGTAATGCAAACTTAGGCGACGAGCGTCAGCCTATCCGCGGCGCGGAGTCGGGGGCCAAAACGGCGGAGCCAGCATGGATTGATTTTATGCAGCATGCACTCGCGGACGTACCTGAGCAGAATAAAACCGTGCCGCCGGGGATCGTCAAAGTGCGCATTGACCGCGAAACAGGGCTGTTAACCAGAAAAACCGATCATACTTCGATGTTCGAGTACTTTATAAAAGGCACCGAGCCAACCGAGTATGTGTCGTCGCAATCAGATGGCAACATTTATGAGTCAGGCACAGAGTCGCTGTTCTAACTCTGTTACATCGTCAATAGCCGCGTAATATCAAGACGCCCGCATCACGATGCGGGCGTCTTTTTATCTACGCGTCACACGACACACTAGTGGCGAGTTCGATCATTCATCACGGCCGTCATTTGTTCATGGATGGCATCAGCCAACTGCTCATAACGGCCACGTAATGGCGAGCCAGGACGGTAGTCGAGGGTGATTTGTCGCGACGGCGTCGGCGAGGTCGTCGGAATATACACCACACCATCTCGCTTATCAGCAGGCACGGACAATTGAGGCAACAAGGTGATTCCACTCCCCGCCGCAACCATGTTGCGCAAGGTCTCTAAGCTAGTGGCACGAAAGCGCTGATCTTCGCGCGCGCCCACTTTAAAGCAAAAACCCATCGCTTGGTCACGTAAGCAATGGCCATCGCCGAGCATTAACAAGGTTTCGCCTTGCAATACATCTAACGCCACCTCGGCACAATCGGCGAGGCGATGCTTTTCATTAACCGCAAGCAACATCGGCTCACTGTAAAGTGGGAGCTCTTTTAAATGCTGGGTTTCTTCTACAGAGGCCAAAATGATGCAATCGAGTTTGCCCTCTTCCAGTTGCTGCACTAACTGCTGCGTCTGTCCTTCGTGAATAAACAGCTCCAGCTCAGGGAAACGATCACGCAGTAGCGGGATGATTTTAGGCAGCAGGTAAGGCCCGACCGTAGGGATCAGACCGATATGCAAAGGGCCGGTCATACTTTCCCCTTGCTCACTGGCCAATTCGGTCAAAATTGTGACCTCCCGCAAGACGTTACGTGCCTGTTGTACTAACCTCATACCGGCATCGGTGAACAACACACGACGGCTGGTTCGCTCTAACAAACTCACACCCAGCTCATCTTCCAACTTGCGAATTTGCCCGCTTAAGGTGGGTTGGCTAACAAAGCAGGCTTCGGCCGCTTTACGAAAATGTCGATGTTCGGCCAAGGCGACCAAGTACTCCAAGTCACGAATGTTCATCTTTGTCTCTTCTATAGAGGATAACTATCAAAACCATAGCATTAAGCGATTAGAGCTATCAATTGCAATCGGTAATACTGATTCCATCAAAACGCGGCGAAGCACTCGCCCATTCACTTGAATCAATACTTGAATAAAAAGGACATCACCATGACAGCAACAAAAGAAGGTCAGCCAGTACCACAAGTTACTTTCCGTACTCGCGAAGGCGATCAATGGAAAGACGTCACCACCGATGACATTTTTGCCAATAAAACCGTGATTGTATTCAGCTTGCCGGGTGCGTTTACCCCAACCTGTTCATCCTCGCACCTGCCACGCTATAACGAGCTGTATCCAGTGTTCCAACAGTACGGCGTCGATGACATTGTCTGTGTGTCCGTCAACGATACCTTTGTGATGAATGCATGGAAAGCCGACCAAGACGCTGACAACATTCATGTCCTGCCTGATGGCAACGGCGAGTTCACTGATGGCATGGGAATGCTGGTCGACAAAAACGATCTTGGCTTTGGCAAACGCTCATGGCGCTACAGCATGCTGGTGAAAAACGGCGTGGTCGAGAAAATGTTTATCGAACCCAACGAACCAGGCGACCCGTTCAAGGTCTCTGATGCCGACACCATGCTGGGCTACATCGCCCCTGAGCACAAACTGCAAGACTCGATCACCGTGTTTAGTAAGCCAGGCTGCCCATTCTGTGCCAAGGCCAAACAAGCCCTGATCGATGAAGGCCTTCAGTTTGAAGAAATCATCCTCGGTAAAGACGCCACCACGGTTTCTTTGCGTGCGGTGAGCGGTCGCGCCACGGTGCCACAAGTATTTATCGGTGGCCGTCATATCGGTGGCAGTGAAGAGCTAGACACCTATCTAAATCAGTAATCCGCTGTTTGGGCGGCCTCTTCGCCGCCCGTTATTTTCCCAGGAGAAAGCAATGAAAACATTAACGGTTGATGTGGCTGTGATTGGTGGCGGAACTGCCGGACTTGGTGCTTACCGCGCAGCCAAAGCACATACGGATAACGTGGTGATGATTGAAGGCGGTCCCTATGGCACCACGTGTGCGCGAGTTGGCTGCATGCCTTCCAAACTGTTAATTGCGGCGGCTGAAGCGGCGCATCATATCGACAAAGCGCCCGGCTTCGGTGTGTACCCCGGCGGCACCACGGAAATTAATGGCCGTGAGGTGATGGATCGGGTGAAACGCGAGCGTGACCGTTTTGTCGGCTTTGTACTGGAAAGTGTCGATGACATTCCCGCCCAAGACAAAATTGATGGCTATGCGCGCTTTGTGGATGATCACACTTTAATGGTTGACGATCACACCACCATCCATGCTGATCGCATCGTGATCGCGACAGGCTCGCGACCAAGCTGGCCGTCCGCTTGGGATCACCTTGGTGATCGTTTAGTGGTCAATGATGATATTTTCGAATGGGACGATCTGCCTGATTCACTCGCTGTGTTTGGTCCGGGCGTGATTGGCCTTGAACTGGGGCAAGCGCTGCATCGCCTCGGGGTCGAGATGACCATGTTTGGCGTCGGCGGCCAAGTGGGCCCCCTCACCGATCCAGAGATCATGGCATATGCGGATAAAACCTTTAGCGAGGAGTTTTATCTCGACGCCGATGCCAAGGTGGAAGAGATGGTACGTGAAGGCGATAAGGTGCAAATCCGTTATCGTGATAAAGAGGGCGAGAGCCAATTGCGTTGGGTCGACTATGTGGTTGCCGCCACCGGTCGTCGCCCCAATGTCGACAAGCTAAACCTCGATGCGACCAGCATCAAAGTGGATGCCCGCGGGGTGCCAGTTGCCGATAGTTACACCCTGCAAACCACGGCACCGCACATTTTTATTGCCGGTGACGCCAGTAACCAAATTCCGTTGCTGCACGAAGCGGCTGACCAAGCGCGTATCGCCGGTGACAACGCCGGACGCGGCAAAGGTATTCGTGCCGGATTGCGCCGCAGCAAGCTCTCTGCGGTCTTCTCTGACCCGCAAATTGCGATGGTGGGCGAAAGCTACAAAGCAATTACCGACCGTCTCGGCCCCTGCGGCTGCTTTGAAACCGGCGTGGTCTCTTTTGAAGGGCAAGGCCGCTCACGGGTGATGCTGCGCAACAAAGGCTTGTTACACGTTTATGCCGAACAAGGCACTGGCCGTTTCTTGGGCGCCGAAATGATTGGCCCGAACGCCGAACACTTGGCCCACTTGTTGGCATGGGCACATCAAAACCAAATGACCATTTCGCAAATGCTAGATATGCCCTTCTATCACCCAGTGATTGAGGAGGGGGTACGTACCGCATTGCGGGATGTGAATGCCAAGCTCAAACTCGGCCCTGAAATGATCAAACACTGCATGGACTGCGGCCCAGGCTGCTAATCCACTGCCCTTTTCGCCGACACTCGGCGCTTTACAGGCGCTGCCTGTTGCTTCCCCAAGCACTTGCTTACCTTTTGCCCTCCTCGTTGGAGGGCTTTTTTGTATCCAGCGGCCCACTGCGCCACAATAAGCTATCGCTACTACCGACCAAGAGACACCGCATGGCTTGCAAATACTGTCAGTCCGCGATTTGGCAACAAAAACTGGGACGCTGTACCCGTTGTATGAAACAACTGGCCGCCATCTGCGCGCTACTTTGGCCACTCTGGTGGTGGGGCTATGCCGACACGCCACGGCAAGTGGAGTCAATTGCCTTGTTATTCGCCGCCGGCAGTGCCAGTGTGCTACTCACCCTGCATGTGGTGATTTATCCGTTTCGGCGCAATAAGAAGCGGCCCTAAAGCCGCCTCCTTTTCTCTTTTACTTAACCTCTGCGTGTGAGAATGTCGAGATGGTCGCAGATCCAGCTATGTGATAGGTCAGTGCCACTTCGTCACAGGCGTGGAAGCGCGGACAGATTTCACAATCTTTCATCACTTTCTCAGGCAGTTGCGATTTCGACACCGGGGTAAAGCCTAATTGAGTGAAAAACTCGGGCACCCGGGTGAGGACAAAGACTTGCTCAATCGCCATTTGCTTGGCTTTTTTAATCAAGTGCATCATCAGCGCCGTACCGTGACCTTGGCGCTGCCAGCCTGCTTCAACCCCTAAGGAGCGAATTTCTGCCAGTCCTGAGTCGTAAATATAGAGCGATCCGCAGCCGGTGAGATCCCCTTGATGCTCGGATACCGCAAATAGGCCGATATTACGCACCAATTCATGGCGATCACGAGGTAAGTTCTCCCCCAATTTTGCCCAATACACCACCATGCCTTCGATGGTATCGAGGTCAGTGAGCCTTGCCGAGCGCACCGTGACTTTAGGGGTAAAGCGCTTATCTAAACGCTTTTGCGCCTCTTGAATGGCAAAGCTGACCTGTTCAGGTGCCACCCCACCCAGCGCCCGACGTTGGGCCAAGCAGGATTCGATCGTGAGCATGGCATACACATCGTCTTCAATCACCGGTGAGAATTGCTGCAAGGTGGCAAGCGGTAAATCTTCTAGTCCACAACCTTGCTCAATGGCAGACACCACCGCCACGCCCACTATGTGGTGCGCTTCACGGAACGGGATCCCTTTGCTCACCAAATAATCCGCGAGCTCGGTGGCGTTGGCATGACCTTGCTGCGCCGCCTGCAAGGTTTTGTCTTTGTGAATGGTGATACCTTCAAAACACAAGGCGGCCATATCCAAGCAATCATGCCAAGTGTCCATCGCATCGAAGAGCCCTTCCTTGTCTTCTTGCATATCCTTGTTATAAGCCAGTGGCAAGGCTTTGACCGTCATCATCATTGCCGACAAGGTGCCATAGACGCGGCCGGTTTTGCCGCGGATAAGCTCTAACGCATCAGGGTTTTTCTTTTGTGGCATCAGCGAGGAGCCTGATGTCACCGTATCGGCCAGCTCGATAAACCCGGATTCGCCCGAGTTATAGAAGATCATATCTTCGGCCATCCGTGATAAATGCAGCATTGATATCGACGCCGCAGACAGCATTTCCATCACATGATCACGATCCGAGACTGAGTCAAGGCTGTTACGGGTGGCCCGTTCAAAGCCCAGTTGTTGTGCCAAGGCATCGCGATCAATCGGATACGCCGTGCCTGCCAGCGCCCCAGATCCTAACGGACAGGTATCAAGACGATTAAGCACATCTTGTAAGCGGGTGGTGTCGCGCTCAAACATCTCCAGATAGGCCAAACACCAATGGGCAAAGGTCACTGGCTGCGCACGCTGCAAGTGGGTGTAGCCGGGCAGCACGGTATCATGGTGTTGGCTGGCCACATCCACCAGCTGCTGCTGAAGCTTGTCGAGAGACAGCAAGATTTGCTGGCCTTGTTGGCGACACCAGAGCTTGAGATCCGTAGCGACCTGATCGTTGCGCGAGCGTCCGGTGTGCAGCTTTTTGCCCAAATCCCCAACTTTGTCGATCAGTTGCTGCTCAACCCAGCTGTGAATGTCTTCGGCCTCTGAGCGTAAGATTTGCTTCGGGTTTTCCATCACCGACAGCTTGAGCTCATTGAGCGCGAGCTCCAATTGCTGTTGCTCGTCATCACTCAGCACGCCCACCGAACGCAAGGCTTTGGACCAAGCAATGGAGCCCACAATGTCTTGCTCTGCTAAGCGATAGTCAAAGCGCAGTGAATCATTAAACGCTTGAAACCGTTTGTCTGCTGCCTGACTAAAGCGTCCGCCCCATAATGCCATGCTGTCTCTCCTTACTGCTCACGATGCTTTTTTAATTAGGATTGTTTTTGTTTGTTCAGCGTCCGAATCCGGCTCGACAGCGAATACAAACGGATAAAGCCTTCGGCATGGCTGTGATCGTAGACATCATCATCACCAAAGGTGGCAAAGTCTTCCGAGTACAGGCTGTTGGTCGAGCGTTTTTGTACCACAGTCGCTTGCCCTTTATAGAGTTTGATCACCACCTCGCCCGTTACCGGTGCGGCAAGGGAATTAGCCGCGGCAACAATCGACTGGCAAAGCGGCGTAAACCAACGCCCATCATAAATCAGGTGAGACGCTTTTAAACCGAGCTCCTCACGGAACTGATAACTCTCTTTATCCAGCACCAATTGCTCAACGCCACGCAGCGCTTCCATGATGATGGTGCCACCCGGGGTTTCATAGCAGCCACGGGATTTCATCCCCACCAAACGGTTCTCAACGATATCAATCCGTCCCACGCCATGTTGGGCGCCTTTGTCGTTCAGCAGCGTCAGCACGTCATAAGGCGACATAGACTCACCATCGACCGAGACCACCTCTCCGCTTTGTACTCCCAAGGTGACAAACTCAGGCGTATTGGGCGCCTCTTCTGGTGCCACTGTCCATACCCAGCAATCTTGGTTGGCCGCGGTCCAAGTATCTTCCAGCACACCGCCTTCGGTCGAAACGTGCCAAGCATTGGCATCACGTGAATAAATTTTCTCAAGGCTCGCCGTACAAGGAATGTCACGGGCGGCCAAGTAATCGAGCAAGGCTTCACGACTGGTAAGATCCCACTCCCGCCACGGCGCAATCACTTTCAGTTGCGGCGCCAACGCGGAGAAGGTGCTCTCAAAACGGACTTGATCGTTCCCCTTGCCGGTACAGCCGTGGCACAGTGCATCCGCCCCGACCTCTAGAGCACATTCGACCTGCGCTTTGGCAATGATAGGACGTGCCATCGAGGTGCCCAGAAGATACTTACCTTCATACACCGCACCGGTTTTCAGGCTGGGGTAAATATACTCCGCCACCATTTCGTGTTTCAGATCGGCGATAAAACACTGTGATGCCCCCGAGGCAAGTGCTTTTTGCTCAATGCCATCGAGCTCTTGTTCGCCTTGACCCACGTCAGCGACAAAGGCCACCACCTCACAGTCATAGTTTTCTTTTAGCCATGGAATGATGGCCGAAGTATCCAATCCACCCGAATAGGCCAGTACGACTTTATTTACCTTACTCATCTTGCTCTCCTTAAATCCTAAATCGACGGTTTCGTCGCGTCGTTATACGTCTAATTAACTGGCGCTAAACCGGGTGCCGATTTGCTGGCCATCGAATAATTGCGTGAGTTTTTCTGGGTAACGCCAGGTGGCAATCTCAACCGGTTTACCCAGTTCACGGGCAGCGGCAAACGCCGCGTTGACCTTGACCACCATGCCATCGGTGATCACCCCTTTTTCCATTAAGTGCTGCGCATCTAACTCGGTAAGGCAAGGCAGCAAATGTCCTTTGCCGTCTAATACGCCGCTGACATCCGACAGCAACACCAGCTCCGCGCCGAGAGTGGTTGCCACCGCTACCGCCGCTTGGTCGGCATTGACGTTCATCAGCTCACCTTGGTCACTGATGCCAATCGAGCTAATAATAGGAACACAATCCGTGGCCAGTACCGCTTGCAGCAGACTCGGATCACCGGCGCTGGCTTCCCCCACTGCCCCCAGTTCAGGGTCCAGCTGGCTGACCTGACACAAGCCGCCATCGGCCAAGCTCAAGCCGCAGCTTTTAATCTTCGCCTTACGCGCCTCAGCTAACAGCAGCTTATTGGCCGTGCCAGCTAAGGCACCGGTGACATAATCAATCTGGTCAGTTGGCGTGACCCGTAAACCTTGTTTTTTTACACTGGTGAGACTGAGCTTTTTCAGTAGATCATCGACCAAATAGCCGCCACCGTGCACCAGCACTAGCGGCCGCTCAGCCTCACTGCGATAGGTGTTCATCGCGCCGAAAACCTTGGCGAGGGTCTCGCTGCAGCTCAGTGCCGCGCCGCCTAACTTAATCACTAATGGCGTTTTCATCCGTTTCTCCTAGACAATCGCTGTGGTTTCGGCAAAGCCAAACTTAAGGTTTAAACACTGCACGGCTTGGCTGGCCGCGCCTTTAAGTAAGTTATCGATCGCACTGGTAAGGATCAGATGCCCATCCGCGACCTGATAGCCAATATCGCAAAAGCCGGTATGTTGCACCGCTTGCAGCTTGGCCACCTCACCGGCAGGAAGTACCCGTACCAGCGGCGCATCTTGATAAGCTTGGTTCAGTACCTGCCCCACCTCGGCCTCACTAACACCTGTCGCTAATTTGGCGGTAATGGTGGCAAGAATGCCGCGTTTGTAGCTGCCAAGGTGCGGGGTGAAAATCACCGGCGTATCTAGGTGTGCGGCAATCTCTGGCTGATGACGGTGAGAAAACACCCCGTAGGCATGCAGGCTCACTTCGCAAAAACTGTTGGTCAGACTCGCTTTGCGCCCCGCGCCCGTTACGCCACTGGTGGCATTGATCACCGGCCACATTTGTTTATCCAACAAGTCTGCATCCAGCACAGGTTTGAGCGCTAATTGGCTGGCGGTCGGGTAACATCCCGGCACGGCTACCAACTGCGCTGCAGATAATGCTTCCTGTTGCCACTCCGCCAAGCCATACACGGCTTGCGCCAGCCATACCGGTGACTGGTGCGAAAAGCCGTAATTGGTAGGATAAAAATCCGCTTGATTGACCCGATACGCCCCCGACAAATCAAACACCACGCAACCTTGAGCCAGAAAAATCGGCGCCAATTCATGACTAACCGCATGCGCAGTAGCTAAAAACACCACATCGGCTTGCTTGGCCACATCCTGTGGCGAGGTCAAAGGCATCAGTGGCATATCCACTACACCACGCAATTGGCCGTGCAACGCGCTCACAGGACGGTTGGCGTCTTCACTGCCTGCCGAGACATATAAACCGGCCAAGTGAAGTTGTGGATGGCGATGGACAAGGGCGACAAGCTCGGCTCCTGTGTAGCCACTGGCACCGACAATAATGGTGTTAAGTGTCATGGGTGTCTCTCTTTATGGGTGTTTACGGTGTGCTGCGGGGCAGCAGAGTATCGAGGGCGTAGCCAATAGCCACGCAAGGCAGGCTAGCGTCGTCGAGCAGAAAGGGCGTTGTATTTGGTGGCGAGTGGCATCATGGGTCAACTCTCGAAAATATTTTTATTCATAAATAGTGAATGGTTATTTTTTATCGCATTCCCGTTTGGACGTCAAGCACTAAAAGCGTAAAAAGTCACTTTTTATGTCTTTTCATTCACATTAGAGCAATAATTCTATCTAATCATGCAAATCGCCCTGTCGCCATTCACGAGAAAGTCGCGATATAGCGGGCGCGGAGAAACCCTCGAAGGGCTGGCAAACCTAAAAGCTGAAACTTTTTTTCAGCTTTTAGGGTGGTGCTATGATAAGCATCAAATCCGGTGGTCAGTTTTCGCGCTAATTTGCGGTTAAGTTGACCCGATCGCGCAATATTCGCTAGATTGGTTCTTTACAGTCACAGTAGGATGTAACTTTGTTACAGAATGGATACGCTATGAACGAAAAGTACTCTGCCTTAAAAAGCAATGTCAGTATGCTTGGCCGTCTGCTGGGTAACACCATCCAAGATGCCCATGGTCCAGCACTCTTAGAAAAAGTTGAGGAAATTCGTCAGCTCTCAAAATCGGCTGCCGCTGGCAATCAGAACGATCATGCTAAGCTGAAAACCGTGCTGCAAAACTTGCCGGCTGACCAACTGCTTCCGGTCGCCCGCGCCTTTAGCCAATTTTTGAATCTGACTAATATCGCCGAGCAATATCACACCGTCTCGCGTCAATGCGACGCGTTGGAGTGCAGCCCGGACGCTATCGACGATTTACTCCGCCGTGTCAGCCAAGGTGAAATAAATGCCAATGACGCGCAACAAGCGATCGCCGATTTAAAAATTGAGTTAGTGCTGACCGCTCACCCGACCGAAATCGCACGCCGCACCACCATTCATAACTTGGTGCAAATAAATAAATGTTTATCGAAATTAGAGCTCAGTGAACATTTGGGGGCGGCAGAGCGTGCCAAAACTGAGAAACGTCTTGAGCAGTTGATTGCACAAGCGTGGCACACCGATGTTATTCGCCAAGAGCGCCCTACCCCGCTTGATGAAGCCAAATGGGGCTTCGCGGTAATTGAAAATTCATTGTGGCAAGCAGTACCGGCGTTTTTACGCCAATTTGATCAGCAGCTTGAAAGCCACCTCGACATCAACTTACCCATTGATGCCAAACCGGTACAAATTTCCTCTTGGATGGGCGGCGACCGTGACGGTAACCCTTATGTCACCAGCGAGGTTACCCGTGAAGTGATGCTGTTATCACGCTGGAAAGCAGCGGATTTGTATTTGCGCGATGTGCAGGATTTGATCAGTGAACTGTCAATGACACAGTGTGATGACACTGTGCGTGAAATGGCCGGCGAGGCGCACGAACCGTATCGCGCCATCCTCAAAACCATGCGCAGTCAGCTGACCCACACCTTGAACTACTTGGATGCCAAACTGAAAGGCGAACGCGCCTCATCACAAGGTATCCTGACCGACATCCAGCAATTGTGGCAACCATTACTGGCGTGTTACCAGTCTCTCCATCAATGTGGCATGGGCATTATTGCCGACGGCAAGTTGCTTGACCTACTTCGCTGCGTGCAATGCTTTGGCGTACACCTGATCAAACTCGATATTCGCCAAGAAAGTACCCGTCATGCCGACGTACTCTCAGAAGTGACCCGTTATTTGGGGATGGGCGATTACGCCCAATGGAGCGAGCAAGACAAGCAAGCCTTCCTGACTCGCGAGCTGGCGTCTAAGCGTCCGTTGTTGCCACGTGATTGGTCACCCTCGCCTGAGGTACAAGAAGTGATCGACACTTGCCGAGTAATTGCCGAACAGCCGCGTGAAGCCTTGGGCGCCTATGTCATTTCGATGGCTCGCACCGCTTCCGACGTGCTGGCCGTGCATTTATTGCTAAAAGAAGCCGGCTGTCCATTCCGCATGGATGTGTGTCCATTATTCGAAACCCTGGACGATCTGAACAATGCCGAGGCGGTGATTGGTGAGCTGCTGGCCATTGATTGGTACCGAGGCTTTACCCAGAACGTTCAAATGGTGATGATCGGTTACTCGGACTCCGCCAAAGATGCTGGAGTCATGTCCGCGGGTTGGGCGCAATATCGCGCCATGGAAGCCTTGGTCAATTTGTGTGATGAACAAGGGGTTAATCTCACCCTTTTCCATGGCCGTGGCGGGACGGTTGGCCGGGGAGGTGCCCCTGCCCACGCCGCCTTGCTCTCACAGCCACCTCGCAGCCTAAAAGGTGGCCTACGCGTGACCGAACAAGGCGAGATGATCCGCTTTAAATTGGGGCTGCCTGGTGTCGCCGTTAACAGCTTAAACCTGTATACCAGCGCGATTTTGGAAGCGAACTTGCTGCCACCGCCGGAGCCTAAGCAGGAATGGCGACAGCTGATGGACACCTTGAGTGACATCTCCTGCCAAGCCTACCGTGATGTAGTGCGGGGGCATGAGCAGTTTGTCCCTTACTTCCGCTCCACCACCCCTGAGCTTGAATTAGGCAAACTACCACTGGGATCGCGCCCTTCTAAACGCAACCCCAACGGCGGTGTGGAAAGCTTGCGCGCGATTCCTTGGATTTTCGCCTGGAGTCAAAACCGTTTATTGCTACCGGCTTGGCTGGGGGCTGGACAAGCAATCGATCACGCCATTGCAAAGGGCCACAAAGCCCAGCTGGAAGAAATGTGCCGCGAATGGCCGTTTTTCTCCACCCGTCTCGGGATGCTGGAAATGGTGTTTACCAAAACCAACCTAGACATTGCCAAGTACTATGATCAGCGCTTGGTCGATGAAAGCCTCTGGCCGCTAGGTGAATCCTTGCGTGAGCAATTACGCCAAGATATCCAAGTGGTGCTGGCGGTGGAAAACAGCGATAACCTGATGGAGCAAAACCCGTGGGGGGCTGAAGCGATTCGCTTACGTAATATTTATGTCGAGCCGCTCAACATGCTACAAGCCGAACTGTTATACCGCACGCGTCAGCAAGAGGATCCGGACCAATCACTCGACGATGCCTTGATGATTTCCATCGCGGGGATTGCCGCCGGCCTACGTAATACCGGTTAAATCACCGAGCACCAAGCCGTACCTCAGGGTACGGCTTTTTTGTTTCCGTATCGATTTGTCGTGTCACGGCAACCGCTGCTCGTTTTTTTTAGCTAAAGCGTCAGCGAATGCTTGCTGTTGCATTGATAATATTATTACTATTGAAGGTCGCACTGACGCGACCCAACAACGCAAAGGAATTGCCATGAAAGACGAAACCCTCTCGATTCATCACGGCTACCAGACCGACCCCACTACCAAATCGGTGGCGACACCTATCTATCAAACCGTCGCTTACGAGTTTGATAATGCCCAACACGGCGCTGATCTATTTAACCTCGATGTGCCAGGCAATATCTACTCACGGATCATGAACCCGACCAACGACGTGTTGGAACAACGGGTGGCGGCATTAGAGGGAGGGATCGCAGGGCTTTGCGTCAGTGCCGGTGCAGCCGCCATCACCTATGCGATTCAAACACTTGCCAAGGCCGGTGATAACATCGTCGCCACGCCACAGCTTTATGGTGGCACCTATACCTTGTTTGCCCACATGCTTCCCGAGCAAGGCATCGAGGTGCGTTTTGCCGCGAGTGACGACGCCAGTGCGATTGAGGCGCTGATCGATGATAACACCAAAGCGGTCTATTGCGAGTCGATTGGCAACCCTGCTGGCAATATCGCGGATATACCGGGTTTTGCCAAAATCGCACACGCGCATGGTGTCCCTTTGGTGGTCGACAATACCGTGGCTACGCCCGTTTTGTGTAAACCCATTGAGCATGGCGCCGATATCGTGGTGCACTCGCTGACTAAATACATTGGCGGCCATGGCACCACCCTTGGCGGCATGATTGTCGATGGCGGTACCTTTGACTGGGTGGCCCATCAAGCCCGCTTCCCGCAATTCTCACAACCGGAACCGGCCTATCATGGCGTGGTTTACAGTGAGACCTTTGGTCCTGCGGCGTTTATTGCCCGCGCACGTACGGTACCGCTGCGTAACAGTGGCGCAGCCCTCTCGCCGATGAATGCTTTTATGTTGATGCAAGGCTTAGAAACCTTGAGTCTGCGGATGGAGCGCCACTGCGAAAACGCCAAAGCCGTGGCCGATTACCTTGCCCAACACCCCGCCGTCGCGTGGGTGAACTATGCGGGTCAGTCCGCTCACCCACATTATACCCGCGCCCAGTCACTGATACGCGGTGGGCTGCCCGCGTCATTGCTGTCATTCGGCTTAAAGGGCGGCTTTGATGAAGGGGTGAAATTTTATGATGCGCTTAATCTGTTTAAACGTTTAGTGAATATCGGTGATGCTAAATCGCTGGCTTGTCACCCCGCCTCGACGACCCACCGCCAACTGAATGAGCAAGAACAAGCCAAAGCCGGGGTAACGCCAGAGATGATCCGTCTTTGTGTCGGCATTGAGCATATCGATGACATCATTGCCGACTTGGAACAAGCCTTGGCGACGGTGAAATAGCCCAAAGAAGGCTAGCCGCCGCCAGGAAACAATCGTTGTACAAACAAAACTGTGGATATAAGAGATGTCACTCCCCCATGTAATACTGACAGTGCTAAGCAACTGCGAGGCCACGGGTTATGATATTACCAAGGCGTTTTCCACCACCATCAGCAATGTGTGGAAAGCCAGCCATCAACAGGTATATCGTGAACTCAATAAGCTCGCCGATCGAGGTGCTGTCACCTACCGCCTGGAGCCGCAAGTCGGTAAACCCGATAGGAAGGTCTACGCCATCACACCTGTCGGCACTGAGATGCTTGAGGCGTGGTTTATTCAAACACCCAAGTTAGCCCCACCACGTGACGAGTATGTCGCCAGACTACTCAGTTGTGATGTACTCGACCCAGCTCCCATGCTGGATCATGTGAATAACTTGATTGCCGAGTCTCAGCAGCTGCTTAATCACTATACGCTACTGGAACAGCGTGAATATGGCCAAGTCACTCTGCTCACGTCACAACAACGTTTAATGCGCCTCGCACTGCGACGCAGCATCCATCAACGTCGTGCATGGATGGCATGGGCGCAGGAAGTGCGCGACGAGCTCACTATGCTCGCCGCAAGTGCTTAATCACTACAACAAACACAACACGCAACTTAATACGCCCCGACATAACCGGGGCGTATTTTTTTAAGGCGTGACCGTAAGCGGGCGAACCCCTAAGGTATGGCACAGGGCATACGTCAATTCCGCACGGTTGAGGGTATAAAAGTGAAAATCTTTCACGCCTTCACGGCTTAGCACTCGCACCATATCAAGCGCAATAGAGGCGCCAACCATCTGACGCGTGACAGGATCATCCTCCAGCCCTTGATACTGTTTGTGCATCCACTGCGGCACACGCACATTGGTCATCTTGGCAAAGCGCGACGCCTGCTTAAAGTTAGAGACGGGCAAAATCCCTGGGACAATTTCCACATCAATCCCGGCGGCAACACAGCGATCACGAAAACGTAGATAACTTTCGACATCGAAGAAAAACTGCGTAATCGCCCGGCTAGCACCAGCATCCACTTTGCGCTTGAGGTTAATCAAATCCGCCTGCGCGCTTTTCGCTTCTGGGTGCACCTCAGGGTAAGCGGCAACCGAGATATCAAAGTCATGCTCTTCTTTGAGCAAACGGACTAAATCGACCGCGTACATATCCGGCTTCTTCTCCGGCGATGGCAAGTCGCCACGCAACGCCACAATGTCACGGATGCCATTTTGCCAATAATCACGGGCAATATGACGGAGCTCATCTTCAGTAGCATCAATGCAGGTTAGATGGGGCGCCGCCGCGATACCAGTCTGGTCATGAATGCTTTTCACGATGTCATGGGTGCGATCACGCTCCCCGGAGTTGGCGCCATAGGTTACCGACATAAACTTAGGTTTGAGTGCTTTTAAGCGATGTACTGAGTTCCAGAGGGTTTCTTCCATACTTGGGGTGCTGGGAGGAAAAAACTCAAATGAGACATTAATATCGCCATCTAAGTCAGCAATGTTCTGATTGAGTGCATCAATGTGGCCTGCGTGTGTGTAGCTCATATCCTCTCCCTGACACCGAACGACGCTGTTCAGTCTGCCTGTTTCTGCTCTGCTTTTGATTTATACGTTTAGACGTCCATATGTCTAAAGATTGTCGTGATTCGGATAAAATGTCAACGATGCAAGCCATGAAAAAAACTCATGGTGTTATGAAGATAGACGACACAGCCATCAATGCACACCTCACAACGCGGGTAACGGCACAAAAAAAGCTGCCTACGCAGCGCGCAGACAGCTTGATCACGGTTATCCATTAGCGGGTTAGTGAAGGCGACTTATCAAGCGATTTAAATCGGATTGAATGGCGCCTGCGGTGACATCGCGTCCCGCCCCTGGCCCACGAATGACCAAAGGATTCTCGCGATACCATTGGCTTTCAATCGCAAACACATTGTCACACGGTAATAGATGCGCAAGTGGATGCTCGCTGGGTAGGGTTTCTAGGCTCACATGGGCGTGACCGTTAACTTCCAAGCGCGCCACATAACGTAGCACTGACCGATTTTTATGCGCTTTGTCTAATCGCTCTTGTAGCGGTTCATCCATTTGGTGTGCATTATCAAGAAAGGCATCCAAAGACAGATCAGCCAGTGACTTAGGCACCAAGGACTCAACCTTTACCTGCTCAGGTTCGAGGGACATGCCCGCTTCACGTGCCAAAATCACCAATTTACGCACCACGTCAGCCCCAGAAAGATCATCCCGTGGGTCAGGCTCGGTTAGGCCTTGCTGCCAAGCCTGCTCAAGCAGGACGCTAAAGGGGACCTCACCACTGAATTGCAAAAACAGCCATGACAAGGTGCCAGAAAAGATCCCAGACAGTGCAACAATCGTGTCACCACTTTCACGCAGATCTTGCACCGCGTAGTTAATCGGTAACCCGGCGCCCACGGTCGCATTGTAGAGCCAATGGCGCCCGGTTTTGCTAAACGCCTGCTGAATCGCGTGGTACTGCTCGGCGGGTGCGGCGCCCGCCTCTTTGTTGGCGGAGATTAAGTGAAAGCCATGCTCGGCAAGTCGCGGATACAAGTACGCTAATGACTCACTGGCGGTGACATCCAACACAATCACATCGTCATACGGGTGATTCAGTAGACGGGTGAGCCACTCATCATCAAAATAAGGCTCGCAACGCTCGTCAAACCCATCCAACACATGCGTGGCATCAATACCGGCAAAATCAAGCCATTGGTTGCGGCTGTCCACCACTGAAATCAGTGAGACTTCCTTACCATGACGCTTTTCCAAGTGTGCTTTTTGCTCGGCAAAAAGGCTTAGCCAACGGGTACCAATATTGCCTTTGCCCACCAACACCAAGCCGATACGGCGCTGAGCTTGAAACAAGGCATCATGCAAACTGGCAACCAGTGCCTGAGTGTGGACATGGCGTAGGATAGCAACCAGGCTCAGCCCAGAGGCCGACTCACTGATAAATTCCACCGGCTGTGATTTGAGTTGCTGATAGAAGCCATGGCAGTGTACGGGATTGTTCACCACACCTGCCCCAACCGCCGCCACCATGGTAAAGCCTTCACGCAGTTTGAGTTCAGCTGGGAGGCCGGCGTCTTGAATTTGCGCCATTACCAATGCCACGACTTCCGTGGTAAACGCTAACAAAATACGGTACTGGTCGTCTTGGTAATCCGTTGCTAATGGCTGTACTTTTAGCTGTGACAAAATCCGGCTGAGCTCTTGTTTTATCGCTTGAAAATCTTGTCCTCGCGCAACATCAAACTGGAGCAAGCTCACCTCATCCAACGCCGTAATGATTTTTGCCCCGCGCCCGGTGGCTAACACGCGCTCAATACGTGTTGATCCGCTATCCGGCGCTTGGGTGCAGCGCAACGTCAGGTCGGTCGCACTTTGCGCCACCGGCTGTAAGGTTCGGCTATGCAGCACGGGAGCGGCGAGTCGCGCCAGCTCGCCCGCTTCGTCGAGACGAATTAAAGGCAGCAAACAGGCATTATCAACATGGCGTGGGTCCGCACTATAGACCCCGGCGACATCACTCCAAATGGTCACACGGCTCACGCCTGCAAGCGCCCCCAAGACAGTGGCCGAGTAATCGGAGCCATTGCGCCCTAACAGCACGGTTTCTCCCGCTTGATTTTGTGCCATAAAGCCGGTGATCACCACATTCGTATCGCCATGCTGAGAAAGCTGATTTTGCAATAAAGGCCAAGACGCCCCGCGATCTACTTCCGGCTGAGCGGCGCGCTCGGCGCGCAAACATTGGCGTGAATCTAACATCACCGCGGCACGTCGATGCTGTTTCAATAACTGGGCCAACAGACGCGCCGACCAGACCTCTCCAAAACCTTGCACGTACGCTTTGTCGCTCTCGTTCACGCCCTGATCGCCCAACGACGCAATGGTTGCGATATCGGCATAAAGCGCATCCACCAGCTGCTGCTTGGGTTCACCATCAATCAAGTTCTCAATCAAGTCTTGCTGAAAGGCGCGCACCGCTTGCAAGGTCTCATGCGCCACTCGTCCATCCTTGTCTAACTGTGCTAACCACATGATCAGCTGATTAGTGGTTTTTCCTGCCGCGGACACCACGATTAAGTCTTGCTGGCTCGCATGCGCGGTCAATACATCGACCACACGGCGATAGCAATCAGGGCTCGCAAGGCTACTGCCACCAAACTTGTGCAATTGGCGTGGTGACTCGGGGGACGTTTCCGTCGGTTGCGCATGCATGGCAAGGTCTCTCTTAATGTCTATCGATCTCGGTAAAGCGGCGCGCACTGAAGCGCAGCCTCTATGGGGTGTCACCCTCTAAACGGGCAAAGGCGTTCGCCAAATCGGCAACCAAATCTTGCGCATCTTCTAATCCAATGGAAAAACGCAACAAGGTCGGTGCGATGCCCGCCTCCGCTTGCGCGGCGTCACTCATGGCTCTGTGTGTCATCGAACCAGGATGCGTCACCAAGCTTTCTACCCCCCCGAGAGACTCGGCGAGGGCAAATAACGTGAGGCCATCAATAAATCGCGCCACACCGGCTTGGTCTGTATCCAATTCTAAGCTCAGCATGCTACCAAACCCCGCTTGCTGGCGCGCAGCAATTTGGTGGCCAGGGTGAGAGGCCAGCCCGGGGTAGTAGATTTTCCGCACTGCCGACACCGTTTGCAGGTAGCTGAGTACCGCTTCAGTGTTGTGTTGGTGTTGTTTAACGCGTGCACCCAATGTGCGCAACCCTCGCAGTGTCATATAACTGTCAAATGCATTGCCCGTCGCCCCTAAGCAATTTCCCCACCAAGCCAATGTCTCGGCAAGTTCACTGGTCGCGGCGATCACCGCGCCACCGACAATATCAGAATGGCCATTAATAAATTTGGTGGTCGAATGCACCACCATATCCGCGCCCAGCGCAAAAGGCGTTTGCAAAGCTGGCGATAAAAACGTGTTGTCGACCACTACCCAAGCCCCCACTTGATGGGCTTTTTGGCATATTTCTGCGATATCGACCACGCGTAAGAGTGGATTGGATGGGGTTTCCACCAGCACGAGCTTGGGCTGTTTGGCCAATGCCTGGTCCAACGCATCATGGTCCGATTGATCGACAAAACTTACCTGCCAGATCCCTTGTTTGGCACGCGATTCGAGCAAGCGATAGGTGCCGCCATAACAATCATGTGGGGCGACAATATGCTCGCCAGCCTCCAACAGAGATAGCACCAAGTTTATCGCCGACATCCCGCAGTTGGTCACCACCGCACCTGCGCCCCCTTCTAAGTCAGTCAGCGCTTGTTCGAGCTGCGCACGCGTTGGGTTGCCGCCTCGCGCGTAGTCGTAAGTAGGCACATCACCCAGTGCCGGGAAACGGTAATTGGTCGATAAGTACAGGGGAGGCACCACCGCATGGTGCTGGGTGTCAGTCCCAATCCCGGTCCGAACGGCGATAGTGTCGGTTTTTTTCTCAGTCATGATCTATCCTTGCTAGTCTGGTTTGCGCATCGTGGGCGTGATCCAGGTTTCATACTGCCACCTTACCCTGCGCTTTTTGGGACGTCAACACTTCTAGACGTCTATACTCCTTTGCATGTGGCGGTTAATATAGCTAAAATCTCCGCAGCATCATTCTGGGTATTCCATAATCAAGATAGGTGAGACATGGCGCAGTGGAACGGCGACTACATTAATCCGTATGCCGAACATGGTAAAAAGAAAGAGCAGGTAAAGAAGATCACCGTCTCTATCCCATTAAAAGTACTAAAAATTCTTACCGACGAGCGTACTCGTCGTCAGGTGCAAAACCTCCGTCATGCGACCAACAGTGAGTTGTTGTGTGAGGCATTTCTTCATGCCTACACCGGCCAACCACTACCAACCGATGACGATATCCGTAAGGATAAACCCGACAGCATTCCCGCTGAAGCACGTCGGATCATGGAAGAGCTTGGTATCGAGTTCGACGATAGCGAATACTAAAAAAACCCGCCGATTGGCGGGTTTTCTGTAATGATAGGTGCTCAGCACAGCCTTTTCGGGCTCTATTCCACCGCGCTTTTCCTCACGCTCAAGCATTACGCCTTGTCGAGCATATAGTTTTCTGGCATCTCGATACGAGCCACGCCGGTTTCCACGGCGGCCAGCGCTACCGCGCGGGCAACCTTAGGTAATAAACGCGCGTCCATTGGCTTGGGAATAATGTAATCTGGGCCAAAGCTTAGCGAAGACAAACCGGCGGCGTCTAATACCGTTTGTGGGACAGGCTCTTTGGCTAGGCTGCGAATGGCCTCTACCGCTGCCAACTTCATCGCATCGTTAATTTCACTGGCACGTACATCCAATGCGCCACGGAAAATAAACGGGAAGCAGAGCACGTTATTGACCTGATTCGGGTAATCCGAACGCCCGGTTCCCATGATCAGATCATCGCGCACTTGATGCGCCACATCCGGATGAATTTCAGGATCTGGGTTCGAGCAGGCAAATACCACGGGTTTATCTGCCATCAGCTTCAAGGCGTCGGGTGAAAGCAAGTCTGGACCGGAGACGCCAACGAACATATCCGCGCCCTCAATCACATCTTCGAGGGTACGCTTATCCGTGTTATTGGCAAACAGCTGCTTATATTTGTTGATGTCGTCACGACGCGTATGGATCACGCCTTTACGATCCAACATATAGATTTTTTCCCGCTGAGCGCCACATTTTATTAATAGCTCCATACAGGCAACAGCCGCTGCGCCTGCGCCCATGCACACCACCGTCGCCTCGCGGATATCTTTGCCTTGCAGCTCAAGCGCGTTAAGCATGCCGGCAGCGGTGACGATGGCAGTGCCGTGTTGATCATCATGAAATACAGGCACTTCGCAACGTGCAATTAATTGTTTTTCAATCTCAAAACAATCTGGGGCTTTGATATCTTCGAGATTGATACCGCCAAAGGTATCCGCGATGTTCGCCACGGTATCCACGAATTCATCGATAGTACGGTGTTTGACTTCAATGTCGATCGAGTCCAATCCAGCAAAACGCTTGAACAATAAAGCTTTACCTTCCATGACAGGCTTAGAAGCCATGGGGCCTAAATTTCCTAGCCCCAAAATCGCGGTGCCGTTTGAGACCACCGCCACCATGTTGCCTTTACCCGTATAGCGGTAAACCGCATCCGCATCTTGCGCTATCTCACGCACAGGCTCAGCAACGCCAGGACTGTACGCCAACGCGAGATCCGCGGCCGAGTCGGCAGGTTTGCTCAATTCAACAGAAATTTTTCCGGGAGTAGGGTATGCATGATAATCCAGCGCTTGCTGGCGTTTATCGTCCGACATCTAGTGTTCCTAATTATTATCGTGAAGGGGAAACTAATATCGACAGGGAAGCGTCACCGATATTAGTCAGACACTCTACAAACCACACAGGGAAGGTTTGTATAATAAAAAAGATGGTAACGCAGGGAGCAAACGTCCACCAGTACTAACAGCACATTCGCGATGATGCTCGGACCTGTTGTCCGATGACAGGGACGATACGATCAAAAAAGGGACGCTG
The DNA here is from genome assembly GCF_009377945.1 of Salinivibrio sp. VYel1. Lineage (NCBI taxonomy): Bacteria > Pseudomonadati > Pseudomonadota > Gammaproteobacteria > Vibrionales > Vibrionaceae > Salinivibrio > Salinivibrio sp. VYel1. The sequence goes on from NZ_RSAM01000007.1 coordinate 77,892, forward strand.
ATGCGTCCCTTCTCTGTATTCGGTCAATAGCGGCTTATTTTTTGCTGCTAAGGGCACCGAAACGCTTCTTAAAGCGGTCAACACGGCCACCGGTATCAAGGATACGCTGCTTACCAGTGTAGAATGGGTGACACTTGTCACACACGTCTAGGTAAATGTCTTTGCCTAGGGTTGTGCTGAACGCGAATTCGTTACCGCAAGAGCATTTTGCTGTGACGGCTTTGTACTCTGGATGGATACCAGCTTTCATAGGGATAACCTCATCTTAAAGGCCGTGTCGCTCTCCCGATCCTAAGCCGGGCACCACACGTCGTTAACAAACATTTTCTAAGGCGCGCAATTCTAATCAAGCGCCCTCTTTTTCGCAACTTTTTTGTGCAATCCGCGTGTCTCTTACGGTGCAACAAGGCTTTGCCAACGTGTGGCTAACCGTTACACTGACATTCCTTCTGGCCAATAAGATGTTGTGATGGAACAGTTTGCTCAGGTGGCTTTGCCTGTCCCTTTGCCGAAAACCTTTGATTACCGTATTGCAGACGATCAGCATCCGATCATCGGAGGGCGCGTCAAGGTGCCGTTTGGACGCCAGCATAAAGTTGGCATCGTTACCGGCTTGTCGCCAACGGCCAGTGTGGAAGCCAGCCAACTCAAAGCGATTGATACCGTACTCGACACGCAGCCGGTTTGGACCCCCGCGGTATACAATCTCCTGCAATGGGCGAGCCGTTTTTACCATCATCCGCTAGGAGATGCGATGGGGGCGGTGATGCCAACCTCGCTGCGTAAAGGACGCCCTGCGACATTGCAGCAACAAAAATGGTGGCAAATCACCGAGTCAGGACAAAACCAACCTCTATCAGGTCTGAGCCGCGCCCCCAAACAAGCCCGAGTGTTGCAGCTTCTCACGCACGGTCCAGCCACTCAAGCCGACTTGATGGAACAAGACATCGGCACGCCGGTGCTAAAAACGGTGGCAGAAAAAGGCTGGATCGCGCCCTACTCGCCCCCTTCTCAGGCCAATGCTTGGGTAAAAAACTTTGCGGTGACCGAAGAAAAACCGACGTTAAACCACGAGCAAGCGATGGCGGTTGCCACCCTCAATGCTGGCGATGGTTTTGCCTGCGCGCTATTAGAGGGGATCACTGGCTCAGGCAAAACCGAGGTGTATCTCAATGTGCTTGAGCCGGTGCTCGCACGTGGCCAGCAAGCGCTCATCTTGGTGCCAGAAATTGGCCTGACACCACAAACCATTCGCCGTTTTGAGCGCCGCTTTGCTGTTCCTGTGACCGTGATGCATTCAGGGCTCAGCGATACCGACCGTCTCAACGCCTGGCTGGCCGCACGGGAGAATCAAGCCGCGATAGTGATTGGTACACGCTCAGCGCTTTTTACCCCCATGGCAAAGCTTGGCATCATCATTATCGATGAGGAGCACGACCCTTCCTATAAGCAGCAAGATAGCTTTCGCTATCACGCCCGCGATCTGGCTGTCATGCGGGGGCATGAAGAACAAGTGCCGGTGATCTTGGGCTCGGCAACGCCATCACTGGAGAGCTTACACAACGCCAAAACCGGCAAATACCAGTACCTTAAGCTCACGCAACGTCCTGGTAACGCGGTCACCGCCCGGCAAGGGGTGCTCGATATCAAAGGCCATCACCTCGAAGCTGGCTTGTCGGCGCCGCTGATTGCTGAAATGCGTCAGCACCTGCAACAAGGTAACCAGGTGATGCTGTTTTTAAATCGCCGCGGTTATGCGCCCGCGATGATGTGTCACGAATGCGGCTGGCTAGCGAACTGCCAACGCTGTGATGCCTACTATACCCTTCATCAACAACACCAAGAGTTGCGTTGTCATCACTGTGGCCACCAAAAACGTGTGCCTCCCCAATGTGGCGACTGTGGTTCTACCCAGCTTATTAGTGTCGGTGTCGGTACCGAGCAACTCGAATCCCAGCTTGGTACCTTGTTTCCCGAATACAATACCGTTCGCATTGATCGCGATAATACCCGGCGAAAAGGGAGCCTTGAAGGTTACTTGGCCGACATTGAAAAGGGTGAGTATCAAATTCTATTGGGCACACAAATGCTCGCCAAAGGCCATCACTTTCCTAACGTCACCCTGGTCGCCTTAGTCGATGTTGACGGGGCTCTATTCAGTAATGACTTTCGTGCCCCTGAGCGTTTGGCCCAATTGATGGTGCAAGTCGCCGGGCGAGCGGGCCGCGCCAGTAAGCCGGGTACCGTGTTATTACAAACCCACCATCCAGAGCACACCCTGATCCAATCTTTAGTGCATAAAGGTTATCAAGCCTTTGCCGAATCTGCGTTAAATGAACGGCGTCAGGCGTGGCTGCCGCCTTACACGTTTCTTAGTCTCTTTCGCGCCGACGGGCATGAAGAAAACAGTGTCCAGCAGTTTTTACAACAGGTGCGTCAAACGCTGGCTACCTCACCGATTCAACAGGATGAATGCCATATTATGGGGCCTATGCCCGCCGCCATGGCGAAACGCGCGGGTCGCTATCGGTGGCAACTCCTCATTCAAGCGCCCAGCCGAAAAATCATGCAGCAATGGCTCCAAGTGGCGCTCCCGGCCATCCAACAGCTCCCTCTGTCGCGTAAAGTGAGGTGGTCATTAGATGTCGAGCCGCAAGACCTTTCTTAACATTCCCTTGCAGTAAAGCGACAGCAATCACACTTTCATTGCAATAAGTGTTAGCTTGTCCGTGTTTAAATCGGACAAGGCTAGGTAGAATAAGGCCGCAATTGGCTAAGAGAACAGGTCAGACGAGCTAATAACTGTCTGATCTCACAATACAGATAACAAGAGGACTGTCATTATGGCGACAATGAAGGACGTTGCCCACATTGCCGGTGTATCCACAGCAACCGTCTCTCGCGCGCTGATGAACCCTGAGAAGGTCTCGGCCACAACCCGTAAAAAGGTTGAGCAAGCGGTCGTAGAAGCTGGCTATTCCCCTAACTCACTTGCACGTAACCTACGCCGCAACGAGTCCAAAACCATCGTCGCGATTGTCCCAGACATCTGCGATCCTTACTTTAGTGAGATCATCCGCGGGATCGAAGAAGCGGCGATGGAGCACGGTTACCTGGTTTTGCTCGGAGATAGTGCCCAACAACACCACCGCGAAAACTCATTCGTCAACTTGGTTTTTACCAAACAGGCAGATGGCATGCTCCTACTGGGCTCCGATGTCCCCTTTGATGTCAGTAAGCCCGAGCAGAAAAATCTCCCTCCGCTTGTGATGGCATGTGAGTATGCCCCGGATCTTGAATTGCCGACGGTGCATATCGACAACCTGACTGCCGCTTTTGAGGCGGTCAATTACCTCACCCAAGTCGGCCACACCCGTATTGCCAATATTACTGGGGTGCCGGAAACCGCACTGACGCAATTCCGCTCACAAGGCTATCAGCAGGCCCTGCAGCGCGCGGGGATTACAGTCAACCCAGCCTACAGCGTGGTGGGAGATTTCAGTTTTGCCTCTGGAGCGCGGGCAATGACAAATCTATTGTCCCTCCCTGAGCCTCCCACCGCGGTATTCTGTCATTGTGATGTGATGGCCGTCGGTGCCATGCAACAAGCAAAGCGCCTAGGCATGCGCGTGCCGCAAGATATTTCGATTGTAGGATTTGATGACATCCAATTCGCCGAATATTGCGATCCTCCTCTGACTACTGTCTCCCAACCTCGCTACGACATTGGTCGTCAGGCGATGTTAATGCTGCTCAACACCTTGCAAGGGCGTGAAGTGAATGCAGGATCACGACTTTTAGATGCCAAGTTAGTGATCCGTGAGAGCGTTGCCCCACCGTCTCGGTAGTAAGACTGGTCAGCACGAGTCGAAGCCAGTAACATGAGCGCTTTACTGGCTTTTTGAAATTGAATATTTGCTGTGGCAACTCGTGACTACGTAAAACGTGGTAAAGCACCACGTAAAAAAAATACCCGCCGCCAACCACCTAAAGCGCGTGCTCGTTTCCCATTAAAATGGGCGTTGCTTGCTGTCTGTTTGGTTGGCGCGTTTGGTTATGGCCTGTACCTATTAAGCAATACCGACGCACCCGCGCCTAAACCGGCAACAGACACACAGCCTCAGCCTTCCACGCAGAGCAAGAAGGCACATCTGCCTAAAAAGCCTGAAGAAAAATGGAGTTACATCGAAGAGCTGGAGAGTAAAGAGGTGGAAGTGAAGGCCAAAGCATTGCCGCAATCCACGCGTCCTTACCTGATGCAATGCGGTGCGTACCGCAGTCAAGAGCAGGCAAATGAACGTAAAGCGATCATCGCTTTTCAAGGGCTAGAAAGCCAAATCAAGATAAGCCAAGGAGAAAAAGGCACCTGGTACCGGGTGGTATTAGGTCCTTACCCACGCAAGCGTCAAGCAGAGCGTGACCGTAATATGCTCCGCCGCGCCGGGGTTGAGCCTTGTGCTATTTGGTACTGGGAATAACAGCGCCACATTTTATCGGCTGGGCCAAGTCTATTCCTTGCCCAGCCTTGATTGAAATCCTTCCTTCTCCCCTTGAAAAGTGAGCGGCAAAGCCCAACCTCTTACATTAATCACCCACCTGGTGTACCAGACACAAAGAAAGAGGTTCCCGTGACTACAATCGTTTCCGTTCGTCGCGAAGGTAAAGTGGTTATTGCTGGCGATGGCCAAGTGTCACTCGGCAATACCGTGATGAAAGGCAATGCCCGAAAAGTCCGTCGTTTGTATAACGGCCAAGTTCTCGCCGGATTTGCTGGCGGCACTGCTGATGCCTTCACCTTATTTGAGCGCTTCGAGCGCAAGCTTGAATTACACCAAGGGCACCTAACCAAAGCGGCCGTTGAACTGGCTAAAGAATGGCGTACTGATCGCGCGCTACGTCGATTAGAGGCCCTACTGGCGGTCGCTGATGAAACCGCCTCATTGATCATTACCGGTAACGGCGATGTGGTTGAACCAGAGCGCGACTTGATCGCCATTGGCTCTGGCGGCAACTATGCCCAAGCCGCCGCCGTTGCTATGCTTGAAAACACGGCGTTAGATGCCCGCGAGATCGCAGAGAAAGCGCTAACCATCGCCGGTGATATATGTGTGTTTACTAACCAGCAGCACACCGTTGAAGAACTCGAGAGTAAGAAACAGGATTAGTGATGTCTGAAATGACTCCACGCGAAATCGTGCATGAGCTTGACCGTCACATTATCGGTCAAGACAATGCCAAACGTGCGGTGGCGATCGCACTGCGAAACCGCTGGCGCCGAATGCAGCTTGCCGAAGAGCTGCGTGCGGAAGTCACCCCGAAAAACATCTTGATGATTGGTCCAACCGGTGTGGGTAAAACGGAGATCGCTCGCCGGTTAGCACGCCTTGCCAACGCGCCTTTTATCAAGGTGGAAGCTACCAAGTTCACCGAAGTGGGTTATGTTGGGAAAGAGGTGGAAACCATTATTCGCGACCTGGCGGATGTGGCGATGAACATGACCCAGCAGCAAGCGATGGAAAAGGTAAAATTCCGCGCTGAAGAACAAGCTGAAGATCGTATCCTCGATATCTTGCTGCCACCAGCACGCGACGCATGGGGCCAAAATGAGGCCAGCCAAGAGGACTCTTCAACACGGCAAAGCTTCCGTAAAAAATTACGCGAAGGCCAGCTTGATGATAAAGAAGTGGAAGTCGATGTCGCCGCCCCACAAATGGGAGTGGAAATCATGTCGCCACCAGGCATGGAAGAGATGACCAACCAGCTTCAAAGCATGTTCCAAAACCTCGGTGGCAACAGCACCAAAAAGCGTAAGATGAAAATCAAAGACGCCATGAAAGCGCTGACCGAGGAAGAAGCCGCCAAGCTGGTTAACCAAGAAGAAATTAAAGAGCAAGCCATCCACATGGTGGAGAATAACGGCATCGTTTTCGTGGATGAAATCGATAAGATCTGTAAGTCAGGTAACACCAGTGGTGGCGAGGTGTCTCGCGAAGGGGTGCAACGCGATCTCTTGCCATTGGTTGAAGGCAGCACAGTGTCCACCAAACACGGTATGATCAAAACCGATCATATTCTGTTTATCGCCTCAGGCGCTTTCCAAGTATCACGTCCGTCTGATCTGATCCCGGAATTGCAAGGGCGCTTGCCCATCCGTGTTGAGCTTGAAGCGCTATCCACCGATGACTTTAAGCGGATCCTCACCGAGCCAAATGCGTCGCTCACTCAGCAATATACCGCACTGCTAAAAACCGAAGAGATTGATCTGGCGTTTGAGGAAAGTGGTATTGATGAGCTGGCCTCTGCCGCGTGGCGGGTGAACGAGAAAACCGAAAACATCGGCGCCCGTCGCCTGCATACCTTGATGGAACGCTTGATGGAAGAGGTCTCATACGACGCCAGCGAACGCGCCGGTCAAAGTGTCACCGTTGATGCGGATTATGTCCGCCGCCACCTCGAAGAGCTGGTTGATGACGAAGACTTGAGTCGCTTCATCCTCTAAACGAGCTCGAGACCGCAACACTAGGGCAGCAAACGCTGCCCTTTTTTGCATCAAAATTTGAGCTAGCGCAACAGCAAGTCGGATTTCAGCCGACAATGGGTTACTCCTCCCCTGGCTTGCGCAATAATGGTGACATCGTTTTTTCGTCTTGAGGATCGCTATGCGGCCTTCTACTCTCGCGATATGGCTGGATGCGGCGCGACCTAAAACGCTACCGCTGGCCGTTACCTCGATTTTGTCCGGCAGTGCGGTCGCTGCCTCGCAAGGGAGCCTGTCATGGTCAATCAGCTTGATGGCGCTCGTCACTGCCCTATTGCTGCAGATCCTGTCTAACCTCGCGAATGACTATGGTGATGCGATAAAAGGCACGGATAACGCGACGCGTATCGGTCCCATGCGCGCGATCCAATCCGGCCACGTCAGCCTGACCACCATGCGCCGCGCGCTCATACTTAATATTGGTTTAACCCTACTCAGTGGTGGGTCACTGATTGCGATTGCCTGCCAACAGCCGACTGACATTATTAGTTTCTTGCTGCTCGGTGTGATGGCGATTGTCGCGGCCATTACCTACACCGTGGGCAACAAGCCGTATGGCTATCGCGGTTTAGGAGATGTGTCGGTGCTGATCTTCTTTGGTTGGCTCGGGGTGGCAGGCACTTATTATTTGCAGGTCGGCCACATTGATTCCTTGGTCATTTTACCCGCGACGGCTTGTGGCTTATTAGCGGTCGGCGTTCTCAATATCAATAACTTACGAGATATTGATAACGATCGCGCGTGTGGTAAGCATACCTTAGTGGTGCGTTTAGGCCCGGAGCGCGGACGTCAGTATCATGTGATTTTACTGGCCGGGGCGGTTGCGTGTTATTCCTTATTTGCCGCCCTCACCTTGCAAGCCTGGTTGGGTTGGTTGTTCCTTGCCAGTGTGCCCTTACTGGTGCGCCATGGGCGTGACGTTTACCAAGCCACCAATGCCAACGCCCTGCGTCCCATGATGGGAGCCATGGTGCGTTGTGCACTGATCACCAATGGCCTGTTTATGACCGGTATGCTGTTAGTCTAATCAGGCCACAGATTGTCCGCTTTAACATTGCAAACCCTTATGGGCTCGTTATACTTGGACTTGCCATGTTGGCAACACTAGCTTGCCAGCCTTTTTCTGCCTCAACAAGAAGTTAGACTATGGAATATAATACCTCGGAACTATGCGACATGTACCCCGAACACGTGGATGTCGTGGAGCCAATGTTTAGCTCTTATGGGGGCCGCAGCTCGTTTGGTGGCCAAATTACCACAGTAAAATGCTTTGAGGACAATGGGTTAATTCGTGAAATGGCCGAACAAGACGGCGAGCAGCGAATTATGCTGATTGATGGCGGCGGTTCGTTACGTCGCGCCCTTATTGACGGCGAGATTGCGCAGCTTGCCGCTGACAACGACTGGGCTGGCATGATTGTTTATGGGTGTGTCCGTGATGTCGATACCATTGATGAAATCGATATCGGCATTCAAGCACTGGCTTCAATTCCTGTGGGGGCTGACGAGCAAGGTGTCGGTGAAACGGACGTGCCAGTGAACTTTGGCGGCGTTACCTTCTTGCCTGATGATCATGTCTATGCCGACACCACCGGCGTGATCCTTTCACCTGATGCGCTGACCATGGCAGACGCGGACATCGATGAGGCGGAAGACGACGACTGACTCGTCGCCTGACACCGAATAGCAAAACAGAGCCAATTGGCTCTGTTTTTGTTTATTCGACGTTCTCAATCTTACCTAACAAGCTCCGGATGCGATCTTGCCATGCTTGCTGCTCGTCGCGCAGTTTGGCGTTTTCCTGCTCAAGCTGCTCACGGCGCTCTTTTTCCGCGACGGCATCTTGCTCGAGTGACCCGTTCTTTTCTTTGAGCTCTTCGATTTCCATTTGTAGCAGCGAAATGGTATCCACCGCCATTTGTACTTTAGCTTCGAGTTGTTCTAATACTTCCAATGACATCAAGGCCACCTTATTTCTGACGATTGATCCCGTTACTGCCTAATGCGCAGCAACCCGTGCAACTGAACGTGCACCCCGGCTTTATTGTACTCAGGTGATACCAGACTGCCACTGTTCTCGCTACCTGCCCGCGTACAAGTGCGCAAAAATGCAGCGCCTTTTGTCATCACCGTTTCAGATTCGGCAAAAACACCCGACCTGACCCAACGCAAACGTTTTCCCTTTCTGGTAGACTTGCGCGCAAATTGGGCTAAGGCCTGTCTTAATGTGGCTGACATTTCCGGAGTACTGATGAAACGTGATCTCGCATTGGCTTTCTCGCGTGTGACCGAAGGCGCAGCATTGGCTGGGTACAAATGGCTGGGACGAGGAGACAAGAACGCGGCCGATGGCGCGGCTGTTGAAGTAATGCGCACCTTACTTAACCTCACCGATATCGACGGTGAAATCGTGATAGGGGAAGGTGAAATCGATGATGCCCCGATGCTCTACATTGGCGAACACGTCGGGTTGGGTGGCGATGCGGTCGATATTGCCGTTGACCCGATAGAAGGCACACGAATGACGGCCATGGGGCAAGCCAACGCGCTCGCGGTGCTCGCCGCCGGCGAGAAAGGCAGCTTTTTGAAAGCCCCTGATATGTACATGGAAAAACTGGTTGTCGGCCCCGACGCCAAAGGCGCGATTGACCTCAGTAAACCTTTAATCGATAACCTTGAGCGCATTGCGGTGGCGCTGGATAAAACACTCGATACCTTGGTGGTGGCCACCTTGGCCAAGCCACGCCATGATGAGATCATTGCCACCATGCAGGCGAAAGGGATCCGCGTCTTTGCGTTCCCCGATGGGGATGTGGCGGCCTCCATTCTGACCTGTATGCCTGAAAGTGAAGTGGATGTGATGGTTGGCATTGGCGGTGCGCCAGAAGGCGTGGTGTCCGCAGCCGTGATCCGGGCGCTGGGCGGCGATATGCAAGGGCGATTGCTACCACGCCACGACGTGAAAGGGGATACCCCAGACAACCGCTTGCTCGGTGAACAAGAAATGACACGATGTACGCAAATGGGGATTACCGCTCATCAGGTGTTAACGCTATCGGACATGGCCAGCAGTGATAATGTGGTATTTGCGGCGACCGGGATCACCAAAGGCGATCTGCTCGATGGCATTACCCGACACGGGGATTTAGCCACCACTGAAACCTTGGTGGTGCGCGGACAGTGCCGCACCATTCGTCGGATCCGCTCGACCCATTATTTAAGCCGCAAAGATGCGGCGATCAAACCGCACATCCTGTAACCTCAGTGGCCGTGAATACGGCCACTGACTGGTCAAGCCCGTCGATTTCGATTACCCTTTTATAAATAGTTTACTTTATTTATTTGCGACGACACGATTGGGGTAATCGAAATCGAATCATGAAGTCCACTGACCGCATTCTACACACCATCAAACGCGAAGGCAGCGTAAGTACGAAATCCCTGGCTGATGAGCTTGGCATGACCACCATGGGCGCACGTCAACATTTGCAAAGCTTAGAGCGCGATGGCTTGGTCGACTTTGAGGATATCCGCGCCAAAGTGGGCAGACCTTCTCGTCATTGGTCCCTAACCGCCCATGGTCACCGCCGCTTTGCCGACAGCCACCATGATTTATCGATTACCCTTATCGATTCCGTGCAAGACGTTTTTGGCGAGCAAGGTGTTGCAAAAGTCATTGCTCAACGTGAAGCCGCCACCTTTGCCCAATATCAAGACGCGCTCAAAGATTGCGATAATTTAGAGGCTAAATTGCGAACCTTGGCGTATCTTAGAGAGAGCGAGGGATATATGGCCGAGCTTCATCAAGACGGCACCGACTATATACTGATTGAACATCACTGCCCTATCTGTCATGCAGCGAAGTCCTGTCCGGCATTATGCCGCTCAGAAATCCAGTTATTCCGCCACCTACTCGGTGAGGCCTACCGGGTCGAACGCGAAGAGCATATCGTCTCTGGACAGCGCCGCTGCACATATCGTATTGGAGAGAAGACGTGAGGAGGTAATATGGCCACTTGGATCAAGGCTGAGGTAGTGGAGAACCAACATTGGACAAAGGATCTCTTCAGCCTGGTGTTATCCGCCCCTGTCGAGCCGTTTAAGGCAGGCCAATTCACAAAACTCGGCATGGAGATCGATGGTAAGTTGATCCAGCGTGCCTACTCGTTCGTGAATCCTCCACAAAGTAAATACTTAGAAGTCTATGCCACGCGTGTCGCCGACGGGATAATGTCACCCCGCCTCCATGCACTCGAGCCAGGCGACAGCGTGATGATCACGCAAGATCCGGCCGGCTACTTTACCCTCGATGAAGTGCCACAAGGCCAACACCTTTGGATGTTTGCCACTGGGACGGCAATCGGCCCTTACATCTCACTGATGGAACAAGGCGATCTGTGGTCACGTTTTCGTAAAGTGATACTGGTGCATGCGGTACGCTTCGCGGCCGATTTAACCTACCAAGCACGCATTAACGCGCTGCAAGAGCAATACCCTGACCAACTAGTGGTGCAGCCATTTGTCAGTCGTGAGCCGACCGCGGGTGCGCTCTCTGGGCGTGTGACCCACGCACTTGAGGATGGACTACTCGAACGGGTGGTTGGTCTGCCCCTCACGCCTGAACACAGCCAAGTGATGCTGTGTGGCAACCCCGCCATGGTCAAAGAAGTGAAAACACTCTTGGAAGGCAAAGGACTCAGCAAAAACCTGCGCCGTAAGCCAGGCAACGTCACCACCGAGCACTACTGGTAAGCTGCTCCCCTGCTTTGCTGACACGCATACGGTAAAGCAGGGCATTTTTATCGACGAGAATTAACCACAAAAACCAATTCGGATTCAGTCGATTGCCCCCGCCTCCGTCTGCATCTCCATTCAGGCCGTCAATATAGCCAGACACCGCTTATTTGATCCCCTCCAGCCCACGGCTCATAGTTAGATTAACGCTTTGGTAACACGATCAGATGATCGGCGGCGTGTAAGGAGTAAGCGATGAAGACCCTACCCTCTTTCGACGAATTGGCGGCACTGGCTGAGTCAGACCCGCATGCATTAGAAGCGCTGAGACTGTCAATGAGTGAAGATGTTATCGCTAACGCCTCATATGCCACCCAGCCTCAACTCCACGCGATGTTAAGCCACATCAATCGAATGATTGACCATGGTAAGAACCCGCTTCACGTTAACATGATGTTGTTCCAGGCACTCACGCGCCAGTACTCACGCTTTGCCACCGCCTTTACGGCCCCGGAAGAGTTGCGCAGTCATCAAGCAGACATTATGGACTTTCGCGTCGGCCAAGCCGCCAGAAAAGCGACAGCCGATGCGCCCGAGCGTCCAAGCTAGGTTTACATCGCTTGCTTGTCGCCCACCCACTTACGGTAGCTGCTGGTGTCCATATCTCGGACTTCTACCGTAAGACTGCTGACATGGCCGGCGTGCTCACGCAATGGGGCTGTTAGGGCGTCACTGATTGCTTCTTTTTGCTGGGCACTGCGTCCCGCGAGTAACCGAAATTCAACATGAACAAACTCACTACGATCTGCCTGCGCTCCGACACGCCACACACCGCAAGGCACCGCGCGTGATTTTAAGGCCTCGGGATCGAAGCTTCCCGTCGAAATCGCGGCACGATGAAGATCATCCACCAGTTGATCAATATTGACGCGCTCTGCCAGTGCGTCTGTGTATTCCATCACCAGATGGGGCATAAAACCTCCCTCCATTATCATCGTCAGCCTGCATAGTGCCGAAACGTTGCGTATTGCACGAGCGCATGGCTCACACTTTCGTCCGTCTCTCGCCGCCATTATGATGAAAATTTACTACCTTAAGGTTCCCTTTTACGCCTAAAACGGGTAAAAACGAAAGCATTCTCGCCATTCTATGATTTTAAACAGAGAAGGCCGCGCTACAATAGACTACCTTCTTTACATCTTTTGACTTCAAATCAACTAAACCGCGGAGGAATTCCTATGCGCCGTCCATTGGTAATGGGTAACTGGAAACTCAATGGCAGCAAAGCCATGGTCACTGAACTGCTTAACGGCCTGAACGCCGAACTACAAAATGTTGAAGGCGTCGACGTTGCCGTTGCACCACCGGTGATGTATTTGGCACAAGCCGAGCAACTGCTGGCTGACAGCGCCATTAAACTCGGTGCGCAAAACGTAGACATCAATAACAGCGGCGCATTCACCGGTGATATCTCTGCAGACATGCTGAAAGACTTTGGTGCCACGCACATCATTATCGGCCACTCAGAGCGTCGTGAATACCATCAAGAGTCTGACGAGTTTGTGGCAAAGAAATTTGCTTTCTTGAAAGAAAATGGCCTCACGCCTGTATTATGCATTGGTGAGTCTGACGCACAGAATGAAGCGGGTGAAACGCTGGCCGTTTGTGCTCGCCAACTGGATGCAGTGATCCAATCACAAGGTGTTGAAGCCTTGAACGATGCTGTGATCGCTTACGAGCCTATCTGGGCTATCGGTACGGGTAAAGCGGCAACCGCGCAGCAAGCACAAGATATCCATGCTGCAATTCGTAAGCACATTGCATCTTACAGTGAAGATGTCGCAAGCAAAGTGGTGATTCAGTACGGCGGCTCTGTGAAAGCAGGCAACGCGGCTGAGCTATTCGCGATGCCGGATATCGACGGCGCGCTAGTTGGCGGTGCTGCACTTGACGCCGCTGGCTTTGCGGCGATTGCCAAAGCCGCGGCTGAGGCGAAAAACGCGTAAATTACGCGCCGAAGACACAAAAGACCCACGCCCTCAGCCATCGCTGGGGGCGTTTTTTATTGCGCGCCATTAAAACCAAACTGCCGCCACGCTTCATACCCAATAATCGCCACGGCGTTAGAAAGGTTAAGGCTGCGTGCCTCTGGCTGCATCGGAATGCGTAACCGCTGCGCGTCGGGTAACGCTTGGATCAGCGCATCGGGTAACCCTCGGGTTTCGGGGCCAAATAGCAACACATCACCCGCTTGGAATTGCGCCTGAGTATGAAATTGGGTTGCTTTGGTGGTACACGCAAAGATCCGTCGGCCAGCCATTGCTTTTGCAAACGCCGCATAGTCCTGATGACGCGTCACACGCGCCAGATCGTGATAATCCAACCCCGCGCGACGAACTTTCTTTTCGTCAAGATCAAAGCCTAAGGGCTCAATCAGATGTAAGTGCGCGCCGCAATTAGCACACAGACGAATAATATTGCCCGTATTCGGTGCAATTTCAGGCTCATAGAGCGCAATATCAAACATGGCAGTGACCTGCAAAATCCAGCAAAGGCGGTATTGTCGCAACCGCTTTTCGATTGCGCAATATTAACTACATGGCCAATATAAACACACCGCCAGTCCACCTTGTGGGCGATTGGCCGCGTTAACCTGCCCACCGTGCTGTTGAATCGCTTGTGCGGTAATCGCCAGCCCAAGTCCTGAGCCGCCACTTTGGCGATCACGCGCGGCCGATACCCGATAAAACGGGCGAAAAATGTCTTTTAACATGCTGTCTGGCACCCCAGGTCCATCATCGTCAATGGAGAGGCAGAGCTGTCCCTCGTCTCGTTCCATGGTGATGCGAATTTGTTGGTCGGCATAGTGAATGGCATTGCGTAATACGTTATCTAAAGCACTACGCGCCAGGCGCACATTAACGGTCAGCATGGCATCTGGGATCCCATTGCTGGTGACCTGCTTACCTTGTTGGCCTGCTTCAAATTGGGCATCCTCTATCACTGTTTGCCACAAGGCATCGGCACTGATTCTTTCTCGCTCGAGATGGCCTTGGGATTGTAAACGTGACAAGGTCAGTAACTCGCTGATCAGCGACTCTAGTTGGCTCGCCTCTTGCTCAATCCGCGCTAACGCCTCGCTGTCCCCCAGCTCACGTACCGCCAAGGCACGCGCCATCTGCAGACGGGTGAGTGGCGAACGTAACTCATGGGAAATATCTGAGACCAATTGCTGCTGTCCGGTCACCATCTGATTAAGCGCGGTGACCATTTGGTTAAACCCCCGCCCTGCGTCGCGAAACTCCCGCGGACCTCGCTCAAGATCAGAGTCTGTCACCAATTCACCGTGCGCCACCCGTTGACTTGCCGCCTGAAAGCGCCGAGCAGGGCGCGTTAAAGTATACGCTAACCACAATAATAAAGGCGTGCTCACCAACATGGTCACACCCAATAGATGCTCCGGCTTTTCCAATATTTTGAGAACAAAGGGCAACCTAGGTTGCCAGCGTCTGGCGTGGTAAAAACGGCCGGCTTCACGTGAAGTCACAATCGGAAATGGCCCCGCCAGCATGTAACGATGATAGAGGCGTTGCAAGGGCTCGGCAGTGTCTGACGTCCGTGACATAAAGTGACGTAACTCGCGAGGAAGCGAGTCGAGCGGTGCGCTGTCAGGCACCCAGTAGAGCTTGTAGGGGGTGCGACGGTGTCCATGATGTTGATTTTGCCGTGCAACCAACACGGAAAGCGGTATATCGCGACCTTGCGCGACGGCCATCAATTTCTCAATCTGAGCTTGTATGCGCGCCTTTTCTGGGGACGGGATCGCATGCAGGCTACGCGGATCACCACGCTGCGCCCACATCACTGCGGCTAATACCACCAGCAACGTAAGCCAGAAAATAATAAAAACCCGACCGTATAAGCTGCCGAGAAAAGGCACCCGCGCCCAACGTGCCCCGGCTCGTTGTCGCCACGTCACTAATCGACCCATAAGTAACCCTTACCTCTCAAGGTCTTGATCCTTGGCTTGCCATCAAGGCGCTCAGGCAGTTTTTTGCGCAGATTGGAAATGTGTACATCGACTGCCCTATCAAACGGCATTAAGCGTTTACCGAGCACTTGTTCGCTCAGCAGGGCTTTGCTCACCACTTCGCCTGGGTGATGAAGTAAACAAGCGAGCATTTCGGTTTCCATCCCCGTTAGCTCCACGGGTCTGTCTTGACAGAGGGTTTCCAGCCGGCGTGGGTAGACCCGCACGTCATGATGGGCGAGGACAGGTTCTTCGTCCGATTGCGTCGGCTCGACACCCTCTCCCTGCGTCCGGCGTAAAATCGCTCGCATTCGGGCAAGCAGTTCACGATCACTAAAGGGTTTAGCCAAATAGTCGTCCGCGCCTAATTCTAGCCCCATCACACGATCCACTTCCTCACCTCGCGCAGTGAGCATCAAAATCGCCACGTTTGAGGTCGCGCGTAGCTGACGCAAGGCTTCCATCCCGTTGAGCACAGGCATCATCACATCCAGCAAAATGATATCAGGCGGTGACGCATTCGCCATCTCCAAACCCACTTGGCCGTTATCCGCGCAGCGCACCGAAAACCCCTCCAAGGACAGCAGTTCGCTGAGAAGGTCCGTTAACGCTGTGTCATCATCGATGATTAAAACCTGATACATGCTTTTACACTCACTCCCAGGGTGGCGTGTTTGTGACACCGAACAGGGTGTATTTTTATCATAGCGGCTCACACACATGCGTGACTTTACCCATCTTTACACCCAATAACGTCACTTTACATCCCAACACGTAGGCTAACAGGGTAAACATTCCATTCAGGAGAGAGATGATGAAACGCTTTACGATTGGCTTAGCACTTGCGGCAGTGACCCTTCCCACCTTGGCTGCCCCGCACTTTAGTGGTGGCATGGACCGCAGTCTGTGGCGCGATCTGGATTTAACTGATGAGCAAAAAGCGCAAATTCAAGCGCTTCGTGATGACTATCGTGCCCAGCGTCAACAGGCACGAGACGATTTCCATGCCAACATGCATGCTTTACTCACCCAACAGACGTTCGATGAAGCGGCAGTGCGCGATCTCTTGGCGTCTCAACCACAGCCAAATCTTGAGCGTCGCGTTAAGCACGCCCGCCATCAGCATGCGATGTTACAAGTGCTGACCGCTGAGCAACAAAGCGCCTTTTTTGATGCGATGATGGAAAAGCGGGCGCAACGCGGTCACGGTCACCGAGGTAAAGGGGAGCATCGCCAACCGGGTCAAAAAGGCGACTGTTGGCGCTAAACCTGCGCCGTGTCATACGTTTGCCGTCAATGGCATATATACTTGAGGGCAGTGTTGATTAACCGACTGCCCTCTGTATGACAAAAAAGTATGCGTTTTGGGTCGAAGCCGCGGCGTGGGCAGCCACCTGTGTGGCGGCCCTCCTCCTATTAGCCAAACTCATCGCGTGGTGGCTCACCGGCTCGGTCAGTGTGCTGGCCTCGTTTGTTGACTCATTGCTCGATTTGCTCGCCTCGCTCACCAACTTACTCGTGGTGCGCTACGCGGTTCAGCCCGCGGACAGTGAACACAGCTTTGGTCATGGTAAAGCGGAATCATTGGCCGCCTTGGCGCAATCCACCTTCATTATTGGCTCCGCCTCCTTCTTGCTGCTCAGTGGACTCGAACGTTTGTTCAAGCCCGTACCGATTGCCGCCCCTGAACTTGGCATTATGGTCAGCGTTGGCGCTACCATGATCACCTTCGGCTTGGTGCTGTTTCAAAAATGGGTGATCCGCAAAACCGCCAGTCCCGCCATCGCCGCCGATGCCCTTCACTATCAATCTGATTTGTTAATGAATGTCGCGATCATTATTGCCCTTGGACTGAGTTGGTACGGCTGGACACAGGCCGATGCCTGGTTTGCGATTGCCATCAGCCTGTTTATTTTATCGCAAGCACTTAAAATGGCTTACGAGGCCATCCAATCACTGCTCGATAGGCAGTTACCGCTTGAAGAGCAAGAAAAAATAGCGGTGCTCTCGAGCTCAGTGGTAGGGGTGCATGGCATTCATCAACTGCGCACTCGTCAGGCGGGCATGACAAAGTTTATCCAATTACACATAGAGCTTGATGACGAGCTACCCTTAGTGGATGCACATACTATTGCCGATGAAGTGGAAGATAGATTGCTCGTCGCCTTTCCCGGGGCAGATGTGATCATCCATCAAGACCCCAAATCCGTGGTGCCAAAGGAGGCAAAAGCGTGAAGGGCGGCATGAACAAAAGCTCATCGGGCTGACATGTATCAACTTTTTTTCTATAGCAATTGTAATACTATTACAGAAGTAGGAAAATTACAGTTTAAGCGATCGTCATTGCGGGTTCACTGGGGCAAGCAGGTTGCCATTACCGCAATCGGCACGAATTAAGTGACGAACAGTTAGAGGGTAACCATGGTTAGAAAAATTGGTGTTTTGACCAGTGGCGGTGATGCGCCAGGTATGAACGCAGCGATTCGCGGTGTGGTTCGCAGCGCGCTCAGCGAAGGCTTAGAAGTATATGGTATTTATGATGGTTTTCTCGGCCTGCATCAAAACCGCATTGAGCGCCTCAATCGCACAAGCGTTTCTGACGTGATTAACCGCGGCGGCACCTTCCTAGGTTCAGCGCGTTTTCCTGAATTTGCCGACGAGAAAGTGCGTGAGCAAGCGATTCAGAACCTGAAAATGCACGGCATCGACGCCTTGGTCGTCATTGGTGGTGACGGCTCATTCATGGGGGCAAAGAAACTGACCGAAATGGGTTACCCCTGTATTGGCCTGCCGGGCACCATTGATAATGATGTTGCGGGGACGGACTACACCATCGGCTATATGACGGCGATGAACACGGTGATTGACGCCATTGACCGCCTGCGCGACACCTCGTCTTCTCACCAGCGTATCTCTATTGTTGAAGTCATGGGCCGTCATTGCGGCGATCTGACCCTGATGGCGTCGATTGCTGGTGGCTGTGAATACATTATTACCCCAGAGATTGGGCTGGATAAAGACAAGCTTCTCGCCAAAGTGAAAGAAGGCATCTACAAAGGTAAGAAGCACGCGATCATCGCGATCACGGAGCTGATGACCGACGCCAATGAACTCGCGAAGTTCATCGAGAGCGAAACCGGCCGCGAAACACGCGCGACCATTCTTGGCCATATTCAACGTGGCGGCCAACCCGGTGCCTTTGACCGCATTCTTGCCTCGCGCATGGGCGCTTACGCCGTTGACCTTCTGCAACAAGGTGAAGGTGGCCGTTGTGTCGGTATTCAGAATGACAAAATGGTGCATCATGACATCGTTGACGCGATTGAAAACATGAAGCGCCCATTCCGCGACGACTTGTACGAAGTTGCCGAAAAACTGTTCTAACTCGCGGCCAAGCTTTCATCTATTGCTAAAAACGGAGCCCACGGCTCCGTTTTTTTATTCTGAGATAGCTTGGGTGCAAGCCGCACTTATGCAAGCCGCACTTATGCAAGCCGCGCTTGTGCAAGCCGCATTAGATCCCATCTCCCGAGATAAATGTCTTGTGCGAGCCATTAAATTCTTGATCCATATCCAGCGATGGCATGTGCGAGCTGGGTCGACCCACAATCTTGGCCGGCACGCCTGCCACCGTGGTGTGAGGTGGAACAGGGTTAAGCACCACAGAGCAGGAGCCAATTTTCGCGCCTTCACCAATATCAATATTACCCAGTATTTTTGCCCCTGCGCCAATCATCACCCCTGTGCGGATCTTCGGATGGCGATCGCCGCCTTCTTTGCCTGTCCCGCCCAAGGTCACATCTTGCAAAATAGACACATTGTCTTCGATAACGGCCGTTTCACCGATCACGATACCCGTTGCATGGTCAAACATAATGCCACGACCTATGCAGGCAGCGGGATGAACATCCACTTGACTGGTCACCGAGATTTGGTTTTGCAGGTAGGTCGCGAGTTCTTTTCGTCCTTGACGCCATAGCCAGTTCGCAACCCGAAAACCTTGTAATGCATGAAAGCCCTTTAGGTACAAAAGTGGCGTTGAATACAGCTCAACGGCAGGATCACGTTCAACGGTGGCACAAATATCGCACGCGGCTGATTCCGCCACGCAAGCATCATTGGCATACACTTCTTCTATCACCTCTCGCACCGCCATTGAGGGCATCGAGGGGGTGGAAAGCTTGTTGGCGAGAATATAGCTAAGCGCACTGGCTAAATTGTCGTGCTTAATAATGGTGGCATGGTAAAAACTCGCTAACATCGGCTCACGCTCTGAATGCTCACGCGCTTCTTTTTTCACTGCTTGCCAGACACGATCTTGTTGGCATTGTTTTTTGGCCTGATTCACTGCCTTCATCCTTATCCCAAATGATCTACCACTCAGGCGACAACACCGCCTCACGCCAGTGTATAAAAAAAACGCGCGGTTCTCACCCCGCGCGTTACTCTCTTCGATTTTTGCTGTTATTCGGACTTCTTGTCTCGTGCCAGCAAATCGCGCGCGGCATGATGGGCCAATTTACCTTGATAGAGCACTTGATAAATCTGCTCTACAATAGGCATCTCGACGCCCGCGCGCTGGGCCAGTGCCCATACTTCTTTGGTGTTGCGATACCCCTCGACCACTTGGCCGATGTTGTCTTGGGCACCTTGCACATCCTCACCTTGGCCTAATGCCAGGCCAAAGCGACGGTTACGCGACTGGTTATCGGTGCACGTCAGCACCAAATCTCCCAACCCCGCCATCCCCATAAAGGTATCACGGGACGCACCCAGCGCTTCACCTAACCGGGTCATTTCCGCCAAGCCCCGCGTGATCAAGGCCGTCCGTGCGTTGGCGCCAAAGCCAATGCCATCGGAAATCCCTGCGCCAATGGCAATCACATTTTTCACCGCGCCGCCAAGTTGCATGCCAATAAAATCATGATTGCCATACACACGGAAGCTATGTTGGCAATGAATGGTTTCTTGTAAATCACTCACGAACTCTGCGTCGGGCGAGGCCACCGAAATCGCGGTAGGCATGCCCGCGGCAAGCTCTTTAGCAAACGTAGGCCCCGATAACACCGCGAGCGGTATATCGTCGCTCAATTGTTCACGTGCCACGTCTTGCAATAAACGACCGGTTTCCGGCTCTAGGCCTTTAGTCGCCCAACACACACGAGAGTCGGCCCGTAAGTGAGGGCGCACTTGGCTCAGTACATCACCAAATACATGGCTGGGGACGACCACAAGCAAATCGCGACTGGCATTGACCGCAACAGATAGATCCGCACAGAGCACTAATGAGTCTGGAAACGCCACATCGGGAAGAAACGCTTGGTTGGCGCGATCAATTTCCAGCTGTGCGATATGACTCGGATCGTGCCCCCATAACACCACGTTGGCGCCATTTCTGGCCAACGAGATTGCTAGCGCCGTCCCGTAAGAGCCGGCGCCCAGTACCGTAATGGCCGCATCTTGAGTAGGAGCAAGATCTGTCATCATCACACCTTACGCTTGCGCGTCTTCTTCGCTAGCTGTTTCGCCCGCCTGCTGCTGCAGGTAGTTCATGAACAAGGCATCAAAGTTAACCGGTGCCAGGTTCAGTTGCGGGAAGGTTCCTTTAACGACCAAGCTCGAAATCGTTTCACGCGCATAAGGAAAAAGAATGTTAGGACAGAAAGCGCCCAGGCAATGTGCCAATTGTGGCGATTCCATGCCTGACACAGAGAAAATACCACCCTGCTGCACTTCACAAAGGAAGGCATTACTTTCTTGGTTTTTCACCGTCACGGTCAAACGCAAGATCACTTCATAGATGCCTTCACCCAACTCGCGGCTTTGCGTGTCCAAATCAAGGTTAACGTCTGGCGCCCAATCTTGTTGGAACACTTCTGGAGAGTTTGGCGCTTCAAAAGACACGTCCTTGAGAAAAACGCGTTGAATGGCAAAATTTTGCTCGGCTTGTTGGTTGTTTTCGGCTTCAGCCATGATGGTTCGTCCTTATTTTAAAAATTGCAAATGCGCTTGGCACATTAAAAAATGCGAGCCACCGCGTCATGCGGTCGCTCGAGAATTGAGTGAAGGATCACTTTTTCTTTTTGCTCTTGCCCTTACCGCTTTTGGCACGGACCAGCGGCATTTTGGCATCGTTCCAAGAGGTCAAACCGTCTTTAAGAATATAAACGGACTCGAAGCCTGCTTTTGCCAGTTGATTGGCACTGTCTGCCGCCGTTTGACCGGTTTTGCATACCACAATGATGGGGTCATTTTTGTGTTTTTCAAGCTCACCAAACGACTGTGATTTGATTTCACTCGGCAACACATTAATCGCCCCCGTGATATGGCCGGCGCGAAAATCATCATGGCCACGAATGTCGACGAATACCCCATTTTCTCGGTTGTTAAGGATCGCCGCGTCATTAGGGCCTACCACTTTATAGGCAGCCGTTTTTTGTTTAATCAGCGACATCAGTAAAGCGGCCGCCAAGCCTACCCAGACAAGGGTGAGAATCATGTTATTGGAGACAAAATCAATATATTCCTGCATAACCTTTGCTCTATACTGCTTGCTTGTCTCGCCGAGGGCGAGAGTCCATCAAGGGGTGAAAATGGTGTCGAGTATAACCTGCTCGCCATGGTTTTACAGCCTGCCGAGACGAAATCGCGCGTTTGCTCACTCATACGCACGTCCCCGCGTTTTCACCTTCCGCTCAATAACTTGAAAAGAAAGAAGGTTTCATCAATCGCAGAAATCGAGCCAAGCCATTCGCGCACAGCGGCGATCTTCGCCATAATGAGGGGAGTCAAGGGTCGAAGGCAAGTGAACCAAGGCTTGCTGGTTAACTTGTCAGCTGGGATAATTGATCTTAGCCTACATATCAGCCCGTAAAATGTTGTAAAATTACGCACACACTGAGCCCTGAAGCTAGCCATGCATCTGGCTCCATGCCTCAGTGGTTGCTCCATGACATCCAATGTCATTGGCATCCAATGTCAGTCTTTTGCTTGAATTAAGAGGACGTAACATGTCTGCGAAAAAACCACTTGCACTGGTGATTCTCGATGGCTGGGGTTATCGCGACCCACAAAGCGATAACGCGATTACCAACGCCAACACCCCTGTGATCGACAGCCTCATGGCCGAGAACAGCACACTGATTTCAGCGTCCGGTTTCGATGTGGGTCTGCCTGATGGGCAAATGGGTAACTCAGAAGTTGGCCATGTCAACATCGGCGCAGGTCGCGTGGTTTACCAAGACTTGACCCGTATTGGCAAATCCATTGCGGACGGTGAGTTTAACCAAACCCCAGCACTGACGGCCGCCGTTGATAAAGCCGTCGATAAAGGCAAAGCCGTGCATATTATGGGTCTGATGTCGCCTGGCGGTGTACACAGCCATGAAGATCATATTGCCGCCATGGTTGAACTGGCCGCAGAGCGCGGTGCCGATCAGATTTATCTACACTGCTTCCTGGATGGCCGTGATACGCCGCCACGCAGTGCAAAAGCATCGCTAGAGCGCTTCGATGCCCTGTTTGAAAAGCTGGGTAAAGGCCGTACCGCATCACTGGTTGGTCGCTACTACGCCATGGACCGTGACAACAACTGGGACCGTGTCGAGCGCGCTTATGATTTGCTCACCCAAGCGCAAGGCGAATTCACTGCGACCAGCGCTGTAGAAGGCTTGGAAGCGGCTTACGCACGTGAAGAAAATGATGAATTTGTCGCCCCAACAGAAATTTACCGTGACGGTGACAACAAAGCGACCATCAACGATGGCGATGCGGTCGTTTTCATGAATTTCCGTGCCGACCGTGCTCGTCAAATGACGCGCGCCTTTATGCCGGATTTTGATGGCTTTGCGCGTAAAAAATACGCGGAACTGTCTGACTTTGTGATGCTGACAGAATATGCAGCCGACATCGATACCACGGTGGCCTTCCCACCTGAAAGCCTCTCCAACACGCTTGGCGAGTGGCTATCAAAAAATGGTAAAACTCAGCTGCGTATCTCTGAAACCGAGAAGTACGCACACGTGACTTTCTTCTTCAACGGCGGTATCGAGACCGTGTTTGAAGGCGAAGAGCGTGCCTTGGTCGCCTCACCAAAAGTGGCTACCTATGATCTGCAACCAGAAATGAGTTCAGAAGAGCTGACCGACAAGCTCGTTGATGCGATTAAGTCTGGTAAGTTCGATATGATCATCTGTAACTATCCAAACGGCGACATGGTTGGCCACACTGGGGTGTATGACGCTGCAGTACAGGCCTGCGAAGCCGTCGATCACTGCATCGGCCGTGTCTTGGAAGCCATCAAAGAAGTCGATGGTCAGATGCTGATCACCGCCGACCACGGTAACGCTGAGATGATGGTCAACGAAGAGACCGGCGGTGCGTATACGGCACACACCAACCTGCCTGTCCCGCTGATGTATGTGGGGAGTCAGCCGGTAAGCTTGAAAGAAGGCGGTAAGCTCTCTGACCTTGCACCGACTATGCTGGCATTAACCGGTATGGAGATTCCTGAAGAGATGACTGGCAAGCCACTGTTCGATCTGAAATAATCCCCCTATGCGGGAGAAACGAACACGCTTAAGCCAAACCCTCCGCGCCAGTGCATTATGCACTGGCGTTTTTCTCTGCCTGTTGATTGGCTCAGCCAATGCCAACTCTGAGCTAGAGGGAGTGAGCGATGAAATTGCCCGCCAACAATCGCAATTGGCGGCGCACAATAAAAAGCTCAATGCGTTACAAAGCGATCTAAAAGCACAGTCGAAACGCATTGATACCCTGTCTAAAAAAACGCGCCAAGCTCAGCAAACCCTGCAGCAGACTGATGCTCAAATCACGCGCCTAAGCAAAAAGCAAGCGCGACTCAAACAAGAGATGATTGCCCAGCAGGCACAGTTAGCCGAATTGATCGACGCCCAATATCGCCAAGGCGAGCATGATCAGCTCAAACGCCTACTTAGCCAAGAATCACCTACCAAGCTCGACCGACTCACGAAGTATGCTGAAGTGCTAGCAAGCACCATGCAGGAGGCGATCGAATCATTAGCTGCGACCCGCACCGATTATCAACTCACGGCCCACCAGCTCAAACAACAACGTGATAAGCAGGCTAGCTTGGTGGCAGAGTTAACCGAGAAAAAACAAGCACTGGAGCGGGAGCAAGCCTCGCAAAGCCAGACCGCGAAAAAAATCCGGGCCAAAATTGCCAGCGACAATGCTTATTTAGCTGAGCTCAAGACAAATAAGCAACGGCTGCAAGAACAAATTGCCGCGGCCGCGCGCCGTGCACAAGTAAAAATGGCGGGCATTGGAAAAGCCAAAGGCAAACTTCACTGGCCCACCCAAGGGAAGCTGCTCCACCGTTTTGGTGAGCGTCAGTCAGGTGAAGTCTCGTGGAATGGTATCGTAATTGGGGCCAAACGCGGTACCGAGGTCAAAGCGGCGCATGCGGGTAAAGTGGTGCTATCGAGCTGGTTGCGTGGCTATGGCCTATTGATTGCCGTGGACCACGGTAAAGGTGACATGACCTTGTATGGCTACAACCAAGCTTTGCTAAAAGACGTAGGCGATACGGTCACTGCCGGGGAAGCTATCGCCTTGGTCGGTGACAGTGGTGGACAATCCACCCCTTCTCTGTATTTCGAAATTCGCCGTAAAGGCAACACCATCAACCCCGTGCCTTGGCTGGATTAAACACGCCCACCTCATCGGCGGGCGCGTTTGTCATCTAACAGAGCCCATCGCCATGGTTCAACATGGACGCGGCAATCGTGGCATTTAGTTCTGCCAATCGAGGATCACCTTGCCTGATTGGCCTGAGCACATCACATCAAAGCCTTGTTGAAAGTCATCCACGCTGTAGTGATGGGTGATGATCGGGGTTAAATCCAACCCTGATTGGATTAACGACGCCATCTTGTACCAGGTTTCGAACATCTCACGGCCATAGATACCTTTGATCACCAAGCCTTTAAAAATCACTTGGTTCCAATCAATCCCCATATCACTGGGTGGGATCCCAAGCAGCGCTATGTTGCCACCGTGATTCATGGCCGTCAGCATGCTATTAAACGCCGCCGGCACACCAGACATTTCGAGGCCAACATCAAAGCCTTCACTCATCCCCAGCTCTTCCATCACGGATTCCAGCGAGGTATTGGCGACATTGACCGCACGAGTCACCCCCATTTTGCGGGCAAGCTCGAGGCGATACTCGTTCACATCGGTGATCACCACATGACGCGCCCCGACATGGCGCGCCACCGCAGCGGCCATGATCCCAATCGGACCTGCACCGGTGATCAGCACATCCTCGCCCACCAAATCAAACGAGAGCGCGGTGTGGACGGCGTTGCCAAACGGGTCAAAAATCGAGGCTAAGTCATCCGAAATCTCATCGGGGATTTTGAACGCATTATACGCAGGGATCACCAAATACTCGGCAAACGCCCCTTCGCGATTAACCCCCACCCCGACGGTATTACGACATAGGTGGGTACGACCGCCACGGCAGTTCCGGCAGTGCCCACAGGTGATATGGCCCTCACCAGAAACACGGTCACCCAGTGAAAAGCCACGCACTTCTTGACCAATGCCGACGACTTCACCGACATATTCATGGCCGACCACCATAGGAACAGGGATGGTATTTTGTGACCACTCGTCCCACTTATAAATATGCACATCGGTGCCACAGATGGCCGTTTTACGAATTTTGATCAGCAGATCGTTATGCCCCAGCTCAGGAAGCTCGGCCTCCGTCATCCAAATGCCGGGCTCCGCCTTGAGTTTGGCCAAGGCTTTCATGGTTGTTTGTGTCATGACATTACCCAATCAATTTCATCTCTTTGCCCACTTTGATGAAGGCATCAATGGCACGGTCCAGTTGCTCACGCGTATGCGCGGCTGACATCTGGGTACGAATACGTGCTTGCCCTTTGGGCACCACTGGGTAGGAGAAGCCCACCACATAGACACCCTCTTCCATCATCCGCTCGGCAAACTCACTGGCCACTTTGGCATCACCGAGCATCACAGGAATAATGGCATGATCAGCGCCCGCTAAGGTAAAGCCAGCTTCCGTCATGCGTGCACGGAAGTGTTGGCTGTTGTCCCAAAGCTGCTCACGCAAGTGATCACTTTCGGCCAGCATATCCAGTACGCGAATAGAGGCAGATACAATCGCCGGTGCCAGCGAGTTGGAGAAAAGGTAAGGGCGCGAACGTTGACGCAACCAATCAATCACCTCTTTTTTGCCTGAGGTGTAGCCTCCTGACGCGCCGCCCATGGCTTTGCCCAAGGTACCAGTGATGATGTCGACACGATCCATCACTTGATGATATTCGTGGGTGCCTCGACCGTTCTGGCCCATAAAGCCGACCGCGTGAGAGTCATCCACCATCACCAACGCACCATATTGCTCCGCCAGATCGCACACAGCCGGCAAATTCGCTACCACGCCGTCCATCG
Organism: Salinivibrio sp. VYel1; assembly: GCF_009377945.1. Lineage (NCBI taxonomy): Bacteria > Pseudomonadati > Pseudomonadota > Gammaproteobacteria > Vibrionales > Vibrionaceae > Salinivibrio > Salinivibrio sp. VYel1. Next base: position 104,660 of record NZ_RSAM01000007.1, read on the forward strand.
AGAAGACACCATCAGTCACAATCAAGATATTCGCCACACCGGCCGCTTTCGCCGCTTTTAGCTGGGCTTCCAACTCGTCCATATCGTTGTTGGCATAACGGAAACGCTTGGCTTTACATAAGCGCACGCCATCGATAATCGACGCATGATTTAGCGCATCAGAAATAATGGCATCGTCTGGGCCGAGAATGGTTTCGAATAATCCCGCATTGGCGTCAAAGCATGAGGAATACAGGATGGTATCTTCCATCCCGAGAAAGTCAGATAACTTGGCTTCCAGGGTTTTGTGCGCATCTTGCGTCCCACAAATAAACCGTACCGACGCCATACCAAAGCCGTGCTCATCCATGCCTGCTTTGGCAGCGTCCACCAACTCGGGATGGTTAGCGAGCCCCAAATAGTTATTGGCGCAAAAGTTCAATACCTGCTGTTCATGATTGACGGCCACACTGGCCGCTTGTGGTGAGGTGATAAGGCGTTCACTTTTGTACAAGCCATCAGCTTTAACTTGCTCAAGCTGATGACGGATTTGCTGGTAGAAGGCAGCCGTCATCGCAATCTCCGTGCTGTGATGATTACTTTGGGAAGGCCGCCGCACACATTGTGTACGACGAATGAATGCTTGCTATCATGGCACGTTCGCGCGTTTTGTGCCAATAAGGGGCGCGAGACAGTGATTCATATCGTGTAATCACTGACAAGCTGGGCGAATATCGCGCAATGCCACCACCGCCTAGAGAGATAGCTCAGTTCAATGTGTCCAGCGAGCGTGAGTCTTGGCGAACTAACTGCTGCTCGTAGTGGTCTATTAACGCAGTGATGGCCATTTGTCCCTGTGCCGATGTCAGAGGATGTAACAATGCCAGCATCTGCAAAATACCTTTGTAGATCACCCCTGCATGAATTTGCGTTTGGGGAGCTTGTGCACTTTGATAAAAAATCCAGCTCGACGCCACTTGCTTAAGCGTTTCTCCGACCGCAGACAAAGCACTGTCATTGAGACTCAGCCAACCGGCTTGACGGTAATGATGCAAAATGGTCATCAAGTTGGTTTGTAGCTGTTGCTGCGCCCCAAGATATTTTTGTTGCAGTGCTTCGTCACGACGCAAAATGTCCGGCAAATTGGCGTAAAAAAACCGATAACGCCACATCAAGCTAAAGGTCGCGTCCAAGTAATGCTGCAGCAAGGCTTGGGTATCATCACGAGGCTGACTAGGATCAAAGGCAAGGGCAAGATCTTGTGCGTATTGGTCGAATATACTGTGTATAATCGCTTCTTTATTACGGAAGTGATAGTAAAGGTTGCCCGGGCTAATCCCGAGTTCTGCTGCGATATGGTTGGTGGTGATATTCGGTTCACCATGTTGATTGAATAAAGCCAGTGCAGCATGGATAATTCGGTCTCGGGTTTTCATGTATGGTTCAGTCCTCTGCCCGGTTGATGCTTGACCATACTATCACAGTCAACAGTGATGGCGACGGGGTCTGTCGTCAGATAGAGATGAATTAGGTAACGATATGATTTTTGTGACTGGTGGTGCTGGCATGATTGGCAGCAACTTAGTAAAAGCACTGAACGAGCAAGGCTACCGTGACATCGTGGTGGTCGATAACCTCAAAGACGGCACCAAATTCGTTAACCTGGTTGACCTCGACATCGCGGACTATATGGATAAGGAAGATTTTCTTACCCAAATCATGGCCGGAGAGAACTTCGGCCCTATCGAAGCCATTTTCCACCAAGGCGCTTGCTCAGCGACCACAGAGTGGGACGGCAAATACATGATGCTCAACAACTACGAGTACTCGAAAGAACTGTTGCATTATTGTATTGACCGCGATATCCCCTTTCTCTACGCCTCGTCAGCAGCCACCTATGGCGGCCGCGACAGTAACTTCATTGAAGCGCCAGAGTATGAAGGCGCGCTGAATGTCTATGGGTATTCCAAGCAGCAGTTCGACAACTATGTCCGTCGTGTGCAAGAAGATGCCAAAGCCCATGGCGAGACACTGCCACCGATTACTGGCTTCCGTTATTTTAATGTGTATGGTCCGCGCGAACAGCACAAAGGCAGCATGGCGTCAGTGGCTTATCACCTCAATCAACAAATTCTAAAAGGCGAGAACCCCAAACTTTTTGAGGGCAGTGATACCTTCAAGCGTGACTTTGTCTATGTCGGTGATGTCTGCGCAATGAATATTTGGTTCTGGCAGCAACAGATCAGCGGGATCTACAACTGTGGTACCGGCCGCGCCGAGCCTTTTAGTGCGGTTGCCAATGCGGTGATTAATTTCCACGGTCAAGGAGAGATTGAAGAGATCCCCTTCCCCGACCACCTAAAAGGTCGCTACCAAGCGTACACACAAGCCGATCTGACCAAGGTGCGTGAAGCGGGATACACCGCCTCCTTTAAGACCGTGGCTGAAGGTGTCGCCGCTTACCTAGCCGAAATCAATCGCTAATAAAAGCAATTCGTCCCCCTTGATAGTGGGACGCGAGAAAGAGCAATGACAAAACAGCGACACGATTACGACGCGCACGCGTATAACCCAGAGTTCTCGCGTGCTTACTTAGCGCCTAAATTCTGGGGCACGTGGCTGATGCTACTCATCGCAATGCCTTTCAGCCTTCTGGTGCCGGCGCGCGGTAAGCATCGCTTCGCACAATGGGTGGCGCGCAAACTGGTTAAAAAGAAAAAAGGCACGATCCTTAACGCCTGGCTTAATTTGGAAGCCTGCTTTCCCGAGAAATCCGCGCAAGCACGCGAAGCCATATTAGTCGACACCTTGACCACCGCAGGGGCTTTTTTGCTGAGCTTTCCGCTGATCACCTTGCGCAGTCGCCAGTGGTTTCAACACCACTGTGATGTGACTGGCATGGAACATATCACTCGGCACACTGATAACGACGAAGCGGTGATCCTCTTTGTGCCCCATACTTGGGCCATCGATGCAGCCGCGATTTTATTTGCCTCGCAAGGGCTCCCCGTGGCGGCATTCTCAAAACGACAAAAAAACCCGCTACTAGACTGGCTGATGCATCGCCAACGCGTACAATATGGCGGTAACTGTTATGAGCGCGAAGCAGGGATTAAGCCCTTTATCCGTGCAGTTAAGCGCGGATTTTTGGGATATTACTTGCCCGACGAAGATATGCGAGATGAGAGCAGCGAGTTCGTGCCGTTTTTTGCCACCACCAAAGCGACCTTGCCGAGTCTAGGCAAGTTAAGCAAAGTCACCCGCTCGCATATTGTCCCTGTGCTGTCAGGCTTTGATGCCCAGACGGGTCGGTTCGTCATCGAGATTCACCCTGCGTTTAACGACTTCCCAACGGGAGACAGTTGCATCGACGCACGCATGATGAACCAACAAATAGAAACCATGCTCGACGGTCAGCTGGATCAATACATGTGGATCTTGCAGCTACTTCGTACCCGCGAGGACGGCCGTAATATCTACCAAGAAGCAAAGAGGAAACGGGCATCATGACCAGCGTATTAATCATTGGCCCATCATGGGTCGGCGATATGGTGATGTCGCAGTCTTTGTATAAAACCCTCAAGCAACAGCACCCGGATGCCAAGATTGATGTGATGGCGCCCGCTTGGTGCGCGCCAATTCTCGCGCGCATGCCCGAGGTTAATCGCAGCATTGAAATGCCACTCGGCCATGGCGAATTGGCACTTGGTAAGCGCTACCAACTGGGGAAACGCTTAGCAAAGCACGGTTATGATCGCGCCTACGTGTTACCTAATTCCGCTAAATCCGCACTGATCCCGTGGTTTGCGGGGATCCCGACGCGTACGGGTTGGAAAGGTGAAATGCGTTATGGCTTGCTCAACGACCTGCGTCCCAACAAGAAAGCGTTTCAATACATGGTTGAGCGTTATGTTGCCCTCGGTCACCCGCGCACCGAGATGCAAAGCTCTTCCTCGCTGGGAGGGCTCGACAACCTCCCTAAGCCGGCGCTAGACATCGATCCAGACGCCCAAGCGGCTGTCATCGCCAAACTGGGATTAAACCAAGACAAACCTGTGATTGGTTTATGCCCGGGGGCCGAGTTCGGGCCTGCCAAAAAGTGGCCAGAACAGCACTATGCTGAGGTCGCACGCCAAGCGCATCAACAAGGCTACCAAATTTGGCTTTTTGGCTCGGCGAAAGATGTTGAAACCTGTGAAAAAATTGCCGCTATCGCAGAGCATGCGCCTAATATTCATGTATTGGCAGGCAAAACCAACTTAATCGAAGCCGTCGACCTTTTAGGCGCGTGTCAAACCGTGGTCAGCAATGACTCGGGGTTGATGCACATCGCCGCGGCAGTCAACTGCCAAGTGATAGCCATCTACGGCTCAACATCCCCCGATTACACCCCGCCGCTGACCAGTAAGGTCGATATTGTGCACACGGATATCGAGTGCCGTCCTTGCTTCCAGCGCGAATGTCCCCTAGGGCACTTAAAATGTTTAAACGATCTCGCCCCGAGCCGAGTGTCTTCTTTAATTGAAACGGATAAAGCACCATGAGCAAAGGGAACAAAAAGATTGCCGCCGCACTCATCGTTAAAAACGAAATACATAATATTGAGTCATGCTTACAATCAGTGCACGACTGGGTAGATGAAATTGTGGTGATGGATGCAGGGAGCACAGACAACACACCTGAAATAGCCAAAAAATATACAGATAAAGTTTATATAGCATCTGACTGGCCCGGTTTCGGTAAACAACGCCAGCGTGCTCAGTCTTATGTAGAAAGTGAGTTCATCTTTTGGCTCGATGCCGATGAACAAGTAACGCCTGAACTAAAAGCAAACATCCTAAACGCTATCAATCATGGCCAATCCCACTGCGCCTACTATATAAATAGGCTTTCTAACGCCTTTGGTAAAGAAATCAAATATTCCGGCTGGCATCCAGATTGGATCTGCCGCCTCTATAAAACATCAGAAATGCATTATTCTGACTCACTGGTACATGAGCACGTTGTAGTCCCTGATACACATAAAAAAGTTTATTTAAACGGTGTCCTGCGACATAACACGTTTAATTATCTTCATGAGTATACGGCTAAAACAAATCAATACATTAGACTATGGAGCGATCAGCGAGAAGGGAAAAAATCGTCAAGCGTTTCGAAAGCTGTCGGGCATGCGATCTTTCGGTTTATTAAGATGTATTTCTTTAAAAAAGGATTTTTAGATGGCCGACATGGGTTTATCCTCGCGTTACTCAGTGCCAATGTTGTATTTACGCGTTATGCCGACTTATGGCTGAGAGACTATGTTAAAAAGCAGCGTTAAAATGCACATTTGTCACATCAATCTCGCATCAGGTTTTAGCGGTGGTGAACGTCAAACCCTCACCTTGATCCAGCAACAAGCCCAAATGGGCTATCAGCTCACCGCAGTGGTGAACCCCAAAAGCCCGCTGGTCAACGAACTTCGTGCGATACCTCAATGCCAGATCGTGCTTTGTCCGCACTATACTCGGCGACACGGGCGCTCAATCACCGCAACATGCGATCTGGTCCATGTCCACGAAGGCCGCGCCATTTATTGGGCGTTGCTTCAACACCTATTGCATCGTGTTCCCTACATAGTGACACGCCGCATTGATAACCCTTTAAAGAAAAAGTGGTTATCTCAACTGGCGTACCGCGAAGCCAGCGCGCTGGTCGGTTTGAGTTCGGAGATTATCCATCAACTAGAAAAACGCCACCCTGATGCCAAGTTAGTCAAAATCCCTAGCTCTCCTGTCACCTACCCTGTCTCACAAGATAAGGTTGAGCAAATCAAAGCGCACTTTCGTGGGAAGTTCTTGGTGCTTCATGCCGCCAATATGTATGCGCATAAAGGCTTTGATGTCACGATTGAAGCTGCACGGTTACTGGCTGACACATCACCTAACATTCAGTTTTGCTTACTCGGTGACGGCAAAGAGCGAGCGTCACTAGAGGCGCAAGCCCAAGGGATCACGAATGTGCAGTTTATAGGTAAACAAACTAATATGGGAGATTGGTTCGCGGCGGCCGATTTGCTTATCCACCCTTCTTATACAGAGGGATTGGGATCAGTTATTTTAGAAGCGATGGCAGCAGGGCTACCCGTGATAGGCGCTCGAGCCGGCGGGATCCCTGATATCATTACAGATGGTATTTCTGGACTACTTATCGAAGTTGGAGCCAGCAGCCAATTAGCAAAATTTATCACAAATATTGCCACTGATACCGCTTTTAGAGATCACCTTATTACTGGCAGTCTCGAACAAGCGAAAACTTTCGATGTCAGTCAAACCGCCTTGACCTACCAAACTCTGTATCAAAAAGTAAAGGACGAATCTTAGCTTGACAGCCCAGCAACCATAAAGGTTTGGGTTATAGAGGATCGGTAAAAATTGTCCCAATGTTTGTCTCACCAAATCTTCAACAGGACCTAACTTGTGCGCTGGATATATACACTCTTACTCACGCTTGCCGCCCCTTTTTTGCTTATTGGGCTGTACCGTAAACGGCCTGGTAAGCCTTCTGTTGGCGAGCGATGGCGTGAGCACTTTGGCGGTACGCCCAACGTAGACGGTCAGCCTATTTGGCTCCATGCGGTGTCGGTGGGGGAAGTTCTCGCGGCAAAGCCGGTGATCAGCGCGCTGCAACAAGCCTATCCAGACGTGCCGATCTTGGTCACCACCACTACCGCCACCGGCGCAGAGCAGGCCAGGCGTCTTGATGGGATCATACACCGCTATATGCCGGTTGATTTTCCATTTGCGGTAAAAGGCTTTCTCCGCGCGGTGTCACCACGGGTGTGCGTGATCATGGAAACTGAGCTTTGGCCGAATACCTTGCATCATGTGGGTCGAGCGGGCATTCCCATTACGGTTATCAACGCCCGGCTTTCTCAAAAAGCTTGCCAACGCTATCAGAAAATCGCACCGCTCTTTCAAGCCATGAGTAAACATATCGACTTAATCGTTTGTCAGCATCAAAACGACCAAGCGCGCTTTGCAAGCCTCGGTGTCGCTGACGACAAGCTTGCGGTGGCTGGCTCGGTGAAATTTGATATTAAAGCCGTGGATCCGGCGTTGGGTGCCACACTTCGCCAAGCGCGCGGTGATCGCCCTTGCTGGATAGGTGCCAGTACTCACGCGGGAGAAGACGCCACCTTGCTCGCCGCTCACAGTGTACTACTGCGCGATTACCCAGACGCGCTACTGATACTGGTCCCTCGCCACCCTGAACGTTTTGATGATGTTGCCCAGCTAGTGGCTAGCCAAGGCCTCAGTGTGCAACGACGCACCGAGGGTGAGCCGCTGGCACTCAGTACTCAAGTTTATCTTGGCGACACCATGGGAGAGATGATGACCTACCTTGCTGGCGCAGATGTGGTAGTGATGGCGGGCAGTTTTCTGGGTACCAAAGTGGGTGGGCATAACCTGCTTGAACCCGCGGCGTTAGGCAAGCCCCTTTTAACAGGCCCAAGCTATTATAATTTCCAAGTGATTGGTGATGCTCTGATTGACGCTGGCGCCCTACAGGTGTGTAACGACAGCCAAGATCTCGCTGCCAAAATCGGGGCTTTTTTCAGTGCACCCGCCCTTGCCGCACAAGCCGGCAACGCTGGGCTCTCTGTGGTAGAGCAAAATCGCGGCGCGGTCGAGCGCACTTTGCAGGCGATCGCGCCCTGGCTTAATCATCCACGCTAGTGCTACTTGCGGATATGGTTGTAGCCTTTTAATACGGCAGCCCAATCCTCGGGTTGCCAACGGATCTGACGCTTCTCTTTTTCTTTTTTAAACGAGCGATGAAGGCGGGCAAGGTTATCCTCTTTCCACTGTTCGCCATCGCGCTGTTGGCACTTATCGAAGTCAATCAGCCACAGCTTTCCTTTTCTATCACGCAGGATGTTGTGGATATTCAGATCGGTATGGCACACGCCTGCGTCGTGTAGGCGGCGAACCAAACGACCAATGGCACGATAATCATGGGCAAGTAAGCTATTTTCACTCAAGATAGCGACCAGATCGCGTGCACCTGGAATTTTCTCCACCAAGATATCAGCACGATAGGTACGGCCGTTTTTTACCGCGCGTGCAGCGACAGGACGAGGCACAGGCATTTTTTTCTCGCGAAGATAGGCCAGTAAGTTGAGCTCAGCGCCACAACGGGTCGCCTCCCACCCTTGAAACCAATACTGATCCTTCACGAATTTACCGAACAAACCACCGCGATAGTAATGACGTAACGCCATCTCCATTTTCGGCCCTCGGATAAAGAACGTGGTACCGCGCCCTTTGGCTGAACCGGTGACAGCGGCTTGCTGGTGCCAAAAATGAATATCAAAATACTGGCGAGGGTCGCCCTCCACTAAAGCCGGATCGTACCAAATACACTCGTTTTCGCGTTGCTCTACTTCTATACTCACGGTTTTTCCTGTTTGCGCACTCACGCTAGCGCACATTAGTGTACCTTGCTCGTCAATGGATTCACAGGCGATACCTCACGGGACCGTAAGAACAATGCGTGATGGACAAGGATTTGATAACCTCTTTCCAGATCAACGTTTTTAAGGAAAAGCTCGTGACACACAAACAGCATACACGCGTGATTTACCCAGGCACATTTGATCCCATCACGAATGGTCATTTGGACCTGATTGAGCGGGCAGCAAGGATGTTTGATGATGTGATTGTAGGGATTGCGGCTAGCCCAAGCAAAAAACCATTGTTCGATCTGGATGAGCGAGTGGCACTCACGCAAGCGGTTACCGCGCACCTTCCCAATGTCTCTGTGGTTGGGTTTTCAGGGTTGCTGGTCAATTTTGCCAAACAGTACCAAGCCAATATTCTGGTGCGCGGTTTGCGTGCGGTCTCCGACTTTGAGTATGAATTCCAACTCGCCAATATGAATCGTCGACTGATGCCCGCACTGGAAAGCGTCTTTCTGACTCCGTCAGAGGAGCATTCGTTTATTTCGTCTACCTTGGTCAAAGAGGTCGCGTTGCACGGCGGTGATACCAGTGAGTTTGTCGCGCCTAGCGTGCTAACGGCCTTACAAGAAAAGCTGCAAGGCAAGACGTCGTCATAAGGGCTGGCATTGTGGGCAAAAGACAGTTGCCCGCTGGCCGATGACTATGCGCTCAAGGGTCGTGTCACAGGCTGGACACGGCTCACCCGACTTTCCGTAAACGCGTAGCGCTTGAGCAAAGTAACCGGCCTTCCCGTCTACCTGCGTAAAGTCTTTTAGCGTCGTACCGCCTTGCGTGATCGCCGCGGCCAACACCGTTTTTATCTCATCCACCAGCGCCGTCGCTTCTGTTTGCGTCAGGCTACCGGCAGGACGTTTAGGGTGGATACCAGCACAAAACAGCGATTCATTGGCGTAAATATTCCCCACGCCCACCACGACGGCGTTGTCCATAATAAAGCTTTTCATCGCCATTTTTTTGCCTGCCGCCTTGTCCAGCAAATAATCTGAATTGAACGCATCGGTGAGTGGTTCAGGGCCGAGCTTTCCCAACACGGGATGCGGCAAATCTCCCTCCTGCCACAACCAGGCGCCAAAACGCCGCGGATCGTGGTAACGAATTAAGCGACCATTGCTGAGTGTCACATCAACATGATCATGCTTTTCCGGTGCCAGTGACGTGGGCAGCACCCGCAAACTGCCTGACATCCCCAAATGCACAATCGCAGTACCGACATCCGTCTCCAATAAAAGATACTTGGCGCGACGCGTGACGCGACGTATCACCTGGCCTTTCAACTGTTGTAACGTTTCGGGAATGGGCCAGCGTAGCTTGGGCTGACGAATGGTAATCTCGGTGACCGTTTGCCCTTCGACATACGGCATGATACCTAAACGGCTTACTTCTACTTCAGGTAACTCGGGCATAACACAGCTCTTAATATTTACGACTTTGATAGCGGGAAAAGATACCGACTATCCACTGACACAGCTAACCATTGGCCGTGTTCGTTTTGCATCAACCAAAACTGAGGTTGTTGATAATAGGTAATGCGAATGGGCTCTTGGTCGGGGCTGCGAGTAAGCTCCAACGTACGGGGAGAGGTTAATTGGGGTCGCAGCGACTGCAAGGTGGTGTCATCGATTTGTGTCCCAGTCAGCCCCAACCAGCGCTGAGCGAGCTCTGTCGGACTAATTACCAGGGGTTTATCCGATTGCCACCCCTCTAACGTACGCGTCAGTGTTAAATGGGAGAACCGCAACGACAGCACTTCACTGCGCGATTCAACCAGCGCGATTACCCCCTCAGGCGTCGCCCGTGCTTGGCGCTGATGGCGCAAATAATCTGGCAGCAGCATTAAGCCAAAAAAAACCACCACTGAGAAAATCAGGATGTTATTCCATGTCTGCCGCTTTAGCTTCATGTCGGTTCACCTGAGGACGTTACGCGTGTCCTCCGCAGTATAACCGCAAATGCGGCCAGATTTTAGTTATAAAAAAACCCAGCCGAAGCTGGGTCTTTCTCAAAGCGTCGATCAATTTACTTGATTTTGGCTTCTTTATACATAACGTGCTTGCGAACTACAGGATCAAATTTTTTGATCTCGAATTTGCTAGGCATGTTACGTTTGTTCTTGTCTGTGGTGTAGAAGTGACCAGTACCTGCAGAGGATACTAGACGAATCTTCTCACGAACGCCGTTTTTAGCCATTCTCTAATTCCTCTTATACGTTCTCACCGCGGGCACGCATTTCTGTAAGTACAGAATCAATGCCTTTTTTGTCGATGATGCGCATACCTTTAGTAGATAGACGCAGTTTAACGAAGCGTTTTTCGCTTTCTACCCAGAAACGATGAGTTTGCAGGTTCGGCAGAAAACGACGCTTGGTGGCGTTATTAGCGTGAGAGCGGTTGTTACCAACTACAGGACGCTTGCCAGTTACTTGGCATACTCGTGACATGAAAGTCTCTCCAAAATCGTTTCGGCTCGATATCAACCTTGTCCGCCAGTCCTGCATCGTTAAGGCCAGGTCGAAGGTCAAGGCTATCAAAGGTGGCGCATTATACTAACTGAATTCACATTGCTCAAGTCCCGAGCAGATCCTTTTATGCGCTTTTTGATCGTTTTTTTCGCCAATGGCGATCCTTAAGGGGATAACAACCAACCTCGTTCGGCGAACGATACCACATCTCCGTCCCCAATCACTAGGTGATCAAGCACGCGAACATCCACTAATGACAAGGCATTGGCAATTCTATCGGTAATATGTCGGTCTGCCTGGCTCGGCTCTGCCACGCCCGATGGGTGGTTATGGGCCAAAATCAGTGCAGCGGCATGCAATTCGAGCGCGCGGCGGACAATTTCTCGTGGGTAAACACTCGCCGCATTGTGCGTGCCTTCAAAAAGTTGCTCATCGGCGATCACGCGATGCTGATTATCGAGAAATAAAACGTAAAAGGCCTCGCGAGGCCGGTCGCGCAGTAACGTCGAGAGATAACGGCGAGTATGGTCCGGGCTGGTCAGTGCGTCAGTTTTGCTTAAGGTTTCTTTTAAATAGCGCCGGCTCAGCTCAAGCACAGCTTGAAGTTGGGCATATTTGGCGCTACCCAGTCCTTTTCGCTGACAAAACGCCCCTTGGTCGGCGCCCATCAGCGCCCGGAGCGAGCCAAAATCCTGCAACAGGTGGTCAGCCAGCGCTACCGCACTCATCCCTGTGACGCCGGTGCGTAGAAAAATCGCCAACAGCTCGGCGTCCGATAAGCTTTCCGCCCCTCGCGCTAATAAACGCTCTCTGGGTCGACAGTCTTGCGGCAAGGTTTTTAGGCTCATGGTGATCCCTCTTCAACGTTGCCGCCAGTTAAAGTAAGCCTCTTTCACGCCGCAATAGCTTTTCCATGTAACTGCGGCGCGCTCGTGGTTTTATCATGTGCTACCGTCAATGCTTTCAGCCACGCGCTAGCCATATCACATCCAACGCACGTCACACCCCATACGGATTCATGCGCTCAAACAAGCTTTTTGCACTAAGGATTATGGTATGGTTTCGTCATTGTCGTTCAAACACACAGAGCATTATGGCCAATAGTTCACAGCAGCCAGCCCAGACGCTGGCCGGTAAACGTATTCTGCTTGGCATGGGTGGCGGGATTGCCGCATATAAGTGTGCCGATCTCACCCGCCGCCTCATCGAGCGTGGGGCCACCGTCAAGGTGGTGATGACCCATGCCGCAAAAGAGTTTATTACGCCATTGACCATGCAAGCCGTTTCTGGGCATCCCGTGTCTGATAGCTTGCTCGACCCGGCTGCCGAGGCCTCAATGGGACACATTGAACTGGCTAAATGGGCGGATCTCGTGCTGATTGCCCCGGCAACTGCCGATTTGATTGCCCGGATCCACGCAGGCATGGGCAATGATTTGCTCACCACCGTATGCTTGGCCACCGATGCGCCTCTGGCGATTGCGCCAGCAATGAACCAGCAAATGTACCGCGCCCAAGCCACTCAGGCGAACTTACGTGGACTGCGTGCACGCGGCTGCTTGATATGGGGCCCCGCCAGTGGCGCGCAAGCTTGCGGCGATGTGGGCCTTGGGCGCATGCTCGAGCCGCTGGCCTTAGTGGCGGAATGCGAACGTTGGGCCGGCCCTAAACCGCTTTCAGGCAAGCGCGTGATGATTACCGCCGGCCCTACCCGCGAAGCCTTAGACCCTGTTCGTTATCTCTCTAACCATAGTTCAGGGAAAATGGGCTATGCCCTCGCCGAGGCGGCAGCCAGTTTAGGGGCCGACGTCACCTTAGTCTCTGGCCCGGTTGCGCTGTCAGCGCCAGCAGGAATCACGCGTATTGATGTCACCAGCGCCCAACAGATGCATGATGCGGTGCATGAGCGCATCACCGACCAAGATATTTTTATCGGCTGTGCCGCGGTCGCGGACTACCGTCCACAGCACATCGCCGAACAGAAGATGAAAAAGCAAGTGGATAAAGACGCGATGACCGTCACCATGGTAAAAAATCCCGATATTATTGCTTCGGTAGCGGGCTTAACGTCACATCGTCCATTTACGGTCGGCTTTGCCGCCGAAACCCAAGATGTCGCGACCTACGCGCGTGACAAGCTGGCGCGCAAAAAGCTTGATATGATTTGTGCTAACGATGTGTCTCAATCCGATCAAGGCTTTAACAGCGACCGCAATGCCTTACATCTGTTCTGGCCTGGCGGCGATCAGGCGCTGCCCGTCGAGGAAAAACGCTTATTAGCGCGCAATGTCATGGCACACATTCACGCGCGCTATTTACAACAAACCTGTCAGAAGCAACCCTGAACCACACAATACAAACAGCTTATATTGAGCAAAAATACAAGTTCAAAAGCGTGCGCCATGGCCACGCTTTTTGCTTTTAATACAGAGACCTCGTCGCTAAGATAGGAGGAAAGACTCACACTGGGCGGCACCTCTCCATGATGCCTCCTTTACTGGTCGCCAGTGTGATAGATAAAAAGACAAAGGAATCGCACCCATGGCAGCCCCAAAAAAAAGTAATCGCCGCGAAGAGATCCTCCAAGCGCTCGCGCAGATGCTGGAGTCAACCCAAGGCAGCCAACGCATCACCACGGCCAAACTCGCCGAACAAGTCGGGGTGTCTGAGGCGGCACTCTATCGCCACTTCCCCAGTAAAGCGCGGATGTTTGAGGGGTTAATCGAATTTATTGAAGATTCACTGTTATCCCGCATCAACCTGATCATTGAGGAAGAAAAGGACACCTTGGTGCGCCTCAAACTGATCTTGCAATTATTGCTGGCCTTTGGTGAGCGCAACCCGGGGCTCACGCGCATTATGACAGGTCATGCATTGATGTTTGAGCAAGATAGGTTGCAAGCGCGTATCAACCAGCTGTTTGAGCGCGTCGAGGCACAGCTTAAGCAAGTACTGCGCGAGCGTCGTTTACGTGAGGGAAAAGGGTTTCCATTGGATGAGGCGGTGCTTGCCAGCCAATTGATTAGCCAAGTGGAAGGCGGCTTTTGTCGCTACGTACGCTCGTCATTTAAACAGCTGCCGACCGCCAATTTCGAGCAATACTGGCAACTACTCACCAATCAACTGCAGTGAATAGCAGTGCAACGAGCGTAGTGCAGCTGGCGCACTCAAGCCAGCCAGCTGCACACCTGTAACTTAAATCCCGTCGCTCGCCTGGTACGCTTTCACCGCCTCTAGATGAGCCGGATCCGCTTGGCTTTGCTCCAAATAGGCGACCAAGTCCGACAAGCTAATGATAGAAACCACCTGACAATCGAAGTCACGCTCCACTTCTTGAATCGCCGACAGCTCACTTTGACCACGCTCTTGGCGGTCAATTGCCACCAACACCCCAGCAAGCTGCGCCCCTTGCGCTTGAATCAGTGTCATTGACTCGCGAATGGCAGTGCCTGCGGTTATCACATCATCCACCAACATCACACGGCCACTCAGCGCGCTGCCGACCAAGTTGCCGCCCTCACCATGGTCTTTGGCTTCTTTACGGTTGAAACAATAAGGCGTATCCACATTATGGTGCGCAGCAAGTGCTACCGCGGTGGTGGTCGCAATCGGGATCCCTTTGTACGCAGGACCAAACAAAACATCGTAATCAATCCCTGCATCCATCAACGCGGCCGCATAAAATTCACCCAGTTTTGCCAAGTCACGCCCGGTGTTAAACAAGCCGGCGTTAAAAAAGTACGGACTTTTCCGCCCTGATTTAAGCGTAAACTCGCCAAACTTTAATGCCTCTCGCTCAAGGGCAAACTCAATAAACTGGCGCTGATAGGCTTTCATTCGTTCCTCTCTTGGTTGTCTTGGTGACACGCCACATGTCACCCGGGGTCGGATAGATAAAAAAATAGCCCCCGATGTGGGAGCTATTCAATCTGTTATGCGTCGGCGAGTGCCGATTTTTGCGCGACGACAATGTCATCAATGCCCTTACTGGCCAACGCGAGCATCGCGTTTAGCTCATCGGGGGTAAACGGCTCCGCTTCGGCGGTGCCCTGCACCTCAATCATGCGGCCATCTTCGAGCATCACCACATTCATATCGGTATCGGCCGCCGAGTCTTCCACGTATTCCAGATCGCAAATTGGCGTTTGCTGATAAATGCCCACTGATACAGCAGCCACATGCCCACGCATCGGGTTAGCCGCAAGCTTGCCCTCGCGTACCAGCGCGTTAAGCGCGTCCGCCAGTGCTACACTCGCCCCCGAAATGGACGCCGTGCGCGTGCCGCCGTCGGCTTGAATCACGTCACAGTCAACGGTAATGGTGCGCTCACCCAGTGCTTTTAAATCGACCGCGGCGCGCAAACTGCGGCCAATCAAACGTTGAATTTCGACGGTACGGCCACCTTGTTTACCGCTGGACGCTTCACGACGGTTACGGGTGTGGGTTGCACGTGGCAACATGCCATACTCGGCAGTCACCCAACCTTGGCCCTTGCCTTTTAAAAAGCGCGGCACGCCCTCTTCAATCGTGGCGTTACAAATCACCTTGGTATCACCAAAGCACACCAACACAGAGCCTTCTGCGTGGGCCGTAAAACCTCGGGTAAAGCTAACGGGACGAATTTGGTCGAGTGCTCTTCCACTTGGGCGCATGCAAGTTACCTTATTGACTGACAGAATGTGGGCGCGATTATACGTGTTTCTCCGCCCGCTTGCGATCCCTGTCCGCCCGACAGACCAAGACAGCTGACGACAGGGGCGCGGATGCGTATAATCTTTGCCATTCACCTTCAGCACACAAGAGCAGGTACACATGATCCACAGTATGACCGCCTACGCCCGACAAGAACTCAAGGGCGATTGGGGCAACGCGGTTTGGGAAATCCGCTCCGTTAACCAGCGCTATCTCGAAACCTACATTCGCATGCCTGAGCAGCTACGTAGCCTTGAGCCTGTGGTACGCGAGCGTTTCCGCAAGCGCCTAGCCCGCGGAAAAGTGGAATGCAACCTGCGCTTTGATACCTCACAAGCCAGCCAAGATAAGCTCACCATCAATGAAGCCTTGGCCAAGCAAGTGATTCACGCCGCCAAATGGGTGAAAGAGACCGCGGGTGAAGGCAACATCAATCCGTTTCAAGTCCTGAACTGGCCAGGCGTGATGGAAGCGCCGGAGCAAGACACCGACGAGCTACACCGCGCCTTATTAGCTGGTCTTGATGAAGCACTCGATGCCTTTATCGCCGCACGTGCCAGCGAAGGCGAGAACATGAAAGCCCTGATTGAGCAGCGACTCGATGCCATTAGCGCCGAAGTGATCAAAGTGCGTGAAAAGATGCCCACCGTGATTGAGTGGCAGCGTGAACGTTTAACCACACGCTTAGAAGAAGCACAAGTGGAACTCGATCCAGCCCGCGTTGAGCAAGAAATGGTGATGCTGGCGCAAAAAGTCGACGTCGCAGAAGAGCTTGACCGCTTGGACTCACACGTTTCAGAAGCACATAAAATCCTCAAAAAAGGCGGCGCCTGCGGCCGACGCTTGGACTTTATGATGCAAGAGTTCAACCGCGAAGCCAACACCCTCGCCTCCAAATCAATCAGCACCGAAATCACCGCCTCCGGCGTCGAGCTCAAAGTGCTTATCGAGCAAATGCGCGAGCAGATCCAGAATATTGAGTGATAAATAGCGGTTCGCGGCGCTCAACTATCTGTTATATAAAGACAGCTCGGCTCTACATGTCGGGTTGTTTTGTATCGCCTATAGCGTTATGCGAGTCAGTGTCTTACCAGTGCCTGTTGCCGCCACCACTAAATTGCGAAAACGTTGATGCGTCTGGCGCTCAACCGTCAGCTGCTCCAGGATTTCACGCTGGTGAGGAAAAGGGGTCAGGTCGAAGAAAAACGTAGCGCCATCTTCTTCGCCACCGCGCTGCTGCCGAAGGGCTTGATTCAGTTTTTCGGTACTTTTTACATCTCCATCAAACCGCTCAAATTCATGCGACGCCCAATACGTTTCAAAGGTGCTGAGTGATTTATTGATAATGTGGGGAATTTCTTGCGAGGTAATTTTTAGGTTCCACTCCAAACCATTCGTCAGTGCAGAATGAGAGAGGTTTGACGATCCGATATAACCGGTGTGATAGCCGGTCTCGCGTAAAAACAAATAGCTTTTTGCGTGAAGGCGCTCGCGCTCAGTATTGTAGCTTAACTTCACCTCGGTATTGGGTAAGCTGGCTAAGTACTCCACCGCTTTCGCATCTGTCGCGCCCATGTATGACGTAGTGATAACTTTTAACTCGCGTCCACTACGGGTAAAGGCTTCCAGCTCTTTGCGGAAAATTCTTATCCCTGCCCATTTGATGAATGACACCAACCAATAGATTTTGTCTGCGGATAAAATCTCTCTTTTCAGCTCTGACTCCAATGAAAGGCCCGCATTACTGCCACAAAAAAGCTCACTTTGCGTTAAGCCGGTTAGCGGGAAAACATCTTGCACATAACGCGGTAAATCAGATGCTATCGGGTTTTCAAACTCATAAAGGGCCGTCAGTATTTTCCCCTGACTCGCGAGCAGATTATCGTCGATAATGTCTTTATCGTGGATCTGGGTTTTCAGCCACAGCAAGAATTGGTTGGATAGCGAAATCTGCTGAGCTAGGCGATCGTCACTGGCGGGCACCGCGTCGAGCACATGATGTAAAACATGCGATAAAAAGCGAGACAACCAAACGGACGCCTCGTTGCTGGTAAGCTCTCGCTCACCCACATAGAATCGTTCTCGATCAATACGGCTCTCAATAAGCTGCGTTACCAGCTGCTCATAAATTCCGACCTGCTGCATTTTTTCCTTCCACGCGGTAAGCCAGTTTCACCTTACAAACCACGGATTGTAGGCACTATGAAAAGATCACTTTTCTATACTTTTCAAACAATAGTAACAAAGAGTTAAGTCACACTCTCGTCTGAGGTCTACACAAAGTGACTTCATAGGTAACAATGTGTAGACCTATAGGCGGACATAAAGACTCTCAACCAATCAAAACTCAACGATATTTTTTGCGAACAACGCTTCACGACGGCTATTGGCTGCTACAAAGCGCTTAAACCGCAATTAAAAGAACGCAGAATAATCGTGCAGCTGATGCAAATAGCGTGATGCCGCATCATCGCCACTGGGGCAAGTCTGATTTGCTTGCTCGTACGTTTGCTGGCAGCCATACTCACGCTAGCGATAAATAGCGGTTAACGCGTTCGCAGACAACGCCTCATCGCTGTGTCATGATCCCTGCCTCAAATACTCTCCCCGTGTTCGATGCGGTAGCCAAGATCGATGTGGCTCGGCCAGGTGTCGGCGCCGCGGAGTCGGGCGATAAGCTCGGTGGCGGCGACGCGGCCGATTTCTTCTCGGGGGGTAATCACTGTCGCCAATTTGGGGAGCATGGCTTGGCTGATGTCGTGGCCGTGAAAACCGGCAATCGCAATGTGTTCCGGCACCTTGAACCCGCGTCGTTGGCACTCATATAAAGCGCCAATCGCCAAGTCATCGTTGGTGCAAACAATGCCATCCACCTCGGGATGTAATTCAAGCAGCTGACCGAGTAACTTGGCCCCTAAGGTAAATGATGAGGCGTCTTCAGTCTGCAGGCTGATCGGCGTTTGCTGGGTTTGAGCAATCGCTTGATGATAGCCCTCAAGCTTTAGGCGCGTGCGTTCATCCATACGGGCGGCAAAATACGCGATGCATTGGCGGCCTTTTTCAATCAGGGCCTTAGTCATATCGCGCGAGGCTTTAGTGTTGTCAAAACCGACCGCTTGCTCGAGGCGTGGAGATACGCTATCCATTATTTCAATCACCGGAATCGAGGCGGTTTGCAGCATTTTACGCGCTCTATCGGTATGCACATTTTCGGACAAAATGATCGCATCGACGTTATACGAGAGCAAAGACTCAATGCTCTGCTCTTCGAGCGCGGCGCTGTAGCTGTAGTGGGCAATCATGGTTTGATAGCCCTCTGGTGAGGTGACGGATTCAATCCCGCGGATCACTTCGGCAAAGACTTGGTTGGTCAGGGAAGGCACCAGTACGCCAATTGCATGGGATTTTGCATTGGAGAGAATATCGGGGGCACGATTGGGAATGTAACCCAGTTCCTCTACCGCCAATTGGATTTTTTCACGGGCGGCGTCCGAGACCATCGCCGGGTCGCGTAAACAGCGGCTTACTGTCATTTTGGTGACGCCGACTCGATCGGCAATGTCTTGTAATGTCGGTCGCTTTTTCTTATTCGCCATCTGGGTCTTTCGTTGATGCAGTCTTGTTTTGGCTCCATCATACCCACTCTTTGGCCCTTTTTGTTGTTACGTGTAACAAAAAGGCGCGCCCATCACAGCGCGCGTTGGCTTATCGTGTTTGTTGTCGCTTTGGCTGGTCACTCCAAGTCAAATGGTACTGGCGTGATCCATCATCATCGACACGTGCATAACCATGGGCGCCAAAATAGTCGCGCTGAGCCTGAAGCAAGTTAGCGGGTAACACCTCGCTATGAAGAGCATCAAAATAGCTCAATGACGCCGCCATCGCGGGAATAGGCACCGCCGCTTGCGCGGCACTGGCAACGGTCGCACGCCAGCCGGAAGCTTGGCGACTCACCGCCTCGGCAAAGGGCGCGACAAGAAGCAAGTTAGCGACATCTGGCGTCTGTTGATACGCGCTGGCAATCTCGCTTAAACATTGCGCGCGGATAATGCACCCTGCGCGCCAAATCTTGGCAATTTGCGCAAAATCCAGTGTCCAGCCTTGTTGCTGCGCGGTGGAGTTGATCAGATCAAACCCTTGGGCATACACCGATAGTTTGGCGCAATACAGGGCGTCGTGTAGGTTTTCAAGCTGCGTATCAATATCATCATACGCAACAGCCGCTGAGTTGGTACGAGTTTTCGCTGCCGCCACTCGCACCGCTTTTAAGCCACTTTGGGCGCGTGCAAACACCGCCTGGGCAATGGTCGGGGCCGCGACACCAGTTTGCAGCGCATTCACTGCCGTCCACATGCCTGTTCCCTTTTGGCCAGCTTTATCCAGCACCACCTCGACGAACGGCTTACCTGTGATAGGGTCTGGGGTTTGTAAGATCTCGGCGCTGATTGCCATCAAGTAGCTATTGAGCGGCCCTTGGTTCCAACGAGCAAAACATTGGCCAATTTCTACCGCCGACAGTCCTAGTGCTTGCGACATAAAATGATACGCTTCCGCAATTAACTGCATGTCCGCATATTCAATGCCGTTATGTACCATCTTGACATAATGACCCACACCCGCACCGCCCAAGTAAGCGGCACACGGCTCCCCCAGCTCAAACTGGCCCACAGGCTGACCGGCGTGATCCACTTTTGCCGCAATCGCCAACCACATGGGTTTAACCTGCGCCCACGCTGACGCATCGCCACTGGCCATCAGCGAGGGGCCGGTACGCGCGCCCACTTCCCCACCGGAGATGGCGGTGTTAAAAAAGCGCAACTGCCCTTGGTAGTCGCGGGCGCGCCGCTCACTATCTGTCCACAGGCTGTTGCCGGTATCGATAACAATATCGTCAGGTGCAAGACCCGCCGCCAACAACTCATCGATCACCCGATCAACAACCTCGCCGGCGGGCACCGACAAGGCGATAACACGCGGCGTTTGCAAACTGGCCAGCAGCTGAGATAGCGAATCGACCACCGTTAGCTGGCCTTTTCCCGACGCCTGATTCAGGGGTAACGCGGCCTCGCGCGCCGCTTGCCGGTGATGCGGGTTAATATCAAAGCCTGCGACATTAAAGCCATGATCGACAAGGTTTAAAGCCAGGCTTTTCCCCATCACACCTAATCCAACCAGACTTATCTGTGATGGCATCATGACTCCATCTCCTTTATTTGTTGCAACGCGTGCGCGACCACGGTGTCGACGGGGTAAGAGATATCGACAAACAAAGCCTCTTCAGCACTGGGCTCGACCAAGGCGTCAAATTGGCTACGCAGCATGGCTTCACCATGAAAATAGTGGTTAGCCCGATTTTGTAGCCGTGACCAAATCGTGGCGTAATCCCCTTGCAGGTAGACAATCACTAACTCTGGGTTGTTTTGTCGCAGAACGTCACGGTACTCCGGTTTTAATGCTGAGCAGGCAATCACCGCCGCTTCGTTGTCGGTGTACAGACGGTTCAAGGTGCGCAACCAGCCACTACGGTCAGCATCAGTCAGTGGGATCCCTTGCCGCATTTTTTCTACATTGTCAGCGGGATGATAATCGTCACCGTCATAAAAAGGCAGGTCGAGTGCACGGGCAATTTCACTGCCAATCAGGCTTTTGCCGCACCCTGAAACCCCCATGATTAATAGTTTTTTTACTTTCATTACACACCACAACCCTTAGCCAGGCCACAAGCCAGCGATAACATCTTGATAACTCGATATTGCTGTTTTAATACCATGATCATTGCCACCACATTGCCAACTCAGGGAAGATAATCACCAATGACAGCACGAACACTTGCAGGGCGATAAAAGGCAGGAGTGAGGTAAAAATCTCACCAAGACTAATGTCTTTCGGGGCGACCGATTTAAGGTAGAAGGCAGCGGGTCCAAATGGTGGCGAAAGGAACGACACCTGCATGTTGAGGCAGAACACCACCCCGAACCAAATGGGGTCAAAACCAAGCCCGGTGATGATGGGCACAAAAATCGGCATGGTTAACAGCGCCACCCCGACCCAGTCTAGAAACATCCCTAAGACGAGTAAGATCACCATCATGATAAGCAAGGTACCTATCGCACTGCCGCCACTTAGGCTCAGGATCACTTGTTCAACAAAATCAATCCCGCCCATCAGGTTGTAGATTCCCACCAGGGCGCTGGCACCAATGCCAATCCACATGATCATCCCGCAAGTGCGCATAGTGGCAATCGCGCTCTCTTTGAGCATCGAAAGGTTCATCTCACCACGGACAATCGCAGACAGCATGATCCCCACCACACCAAGCGCCGAGGCTTCAGTGACCGAGGCCACCCCGGTGTAAATACTGCCAAGCACCACCGCTACCGAGAAAAGCGGGAAAAACAGCGCCTTAAAGTAGCTCACTTGCGGCTCCTCTTCTTCGCCGCTGTCGCTTGGGATCGGTGCCAGAGATGGGTTTAACTTACAGCGAACCAACACATAAGCGATGTAACAGGCGGCAAGAATAAAGGCGGGGAGAAAGGATGCCTTGAACAAATCGCCAATCGATACACTGGCGGTCATGCCGTAAATAATCAGTACGATACTGGGCGGCAGCATGGTCCCGAGCGCGCCCCCGGCACAGGTGGTCCCGATCGCCAGTTTGCGATCATAACCAAGGCGGAGCATTTGCGGTAACGCCAAGATCCCCAATAACACGGTTTCACCGCCAATCACGCCAGACATAGAAGCCAGCAACACCGCGACTAAAATGGTTTGTACCGCGACCCCGCCTCTCACCTTGCGCCCTAGGGACTTCATGGCATCGAAAAGATCTTTGGCAATGCCTGAACGGTCAAGCAGTGCTGCCATCAACACGAACATCGGCACGGCTAAAAAGACGTAACCAGAGGCAAAACTGTAGGTACGGCTGGCAATTAATGGCATCGCCTCGGGGCCAAACCAAAAGAGGGTAAAAAAGATCGCCACAAACCCAGACACAAACGCCAATTGCATCCCAGTGAGCAGCAGTCCAATCAGCATCACCAGCATGAGCAGGCTTCCCCATGCCAGTCCAATCGAAGATAAATCAAACATCGTCTTTGTTCCTCAGTCCCATCAGTTCTTGGATGAGATGCAATACAAACTGGATCACGAGAATACACAGCGCGATAAAAATCAGCCCTTTAAGCAGCGCCGGATAGGGCGCATTAAGCACAGACCCCGAGGTCTCAAGCCGTAATTCGCCCCAAGGTGCAAACCAAGCTTCCTTGGCAAGTGAGTAGGATGAATAAGCCAGCATACTGGCAAACGCGAGCCCCACGAGGTGATGAACTAGGTTGAGGTATTTGCGCGTTTGTGACGACACCGCGTCGTAAACCAGGACGACACGCACATGGCGATTGGCCGCGAAGGCATAAATCCCACCGATAATGAACAAAGAGCCGCCGATAAATGAGGCCGTTTCATGCACCCAGGTGGTGGGCGAATCAAACAGGTAGCGCATCACCACTTCATAAAAAGAGATAAAGACGGTGGCGATAAACAACCAACTTAATAGGTGGCTCACCTTAATGATCGCTCTATCGAGTACGTTTCTTGGGTGCTCGTCGGGCTCGGGCGGGGTATGAGGTGTTTGTTCAGTCATAAAATAGGTCCACAATCAGGAGGGCGATGCCCTCCTATCACTGACAAGACAAGGATGAATGCTTACAACAAGCCATTGGTTTCTAAGAACTCGGTCACTGAGTCATACACTTTTTGCGCATTCGGTGAGCGCTCGGCAAACACTTTCCATTGGGTTTTGGCAATTTCACGAAACTTCTTGCGCTCTTCGTCAGACCAATCGTGGATAGTGATCTCTGGGTTGGCTTTGGCCTCTTTCACGGCTGCCATATCTGCCATTTTCAGTTGGGTGGTCATGTCGTAAGAAAAGTCACGAACAGAGGTTTTCAAAATGGTCTGCAAGTCTTCCGGCATCTTGTCCCATTTTTTCTGCGCAATAGAGATATCAATCAGTGGCAGCGAGTGGAAGCCTGGTTGCACTGGGTGCGGTGCAATATCATTCATGCCCGCTTTTTGGTTGGTGGAAAACACGGTGTAATCGGCCGCATCAATCACCCCTTTACTCAGACCGGTAAAGACTTCCGAGCCCGGCAAGTTAACCGGTGTGGCGCCAGCGGCGGCAAACACTTGCTGCACCAAGCCTTCCGGGGCACGCAGTTTGAGCCCTTTCAGATCAGCCACGCCATCAATCGGTTTTTTGGAAATAAACGACTCAACGCCTGTGGTCGATGCGCCTACAAACTGCACGCCGTACGGAGCGTAAAGCTCAGTCATCAGCTCATTCCCGCCACCGTAATTCATGTATTGCAGCAGCTGGGTGGTATCGGACCAGGCACCGACCATATTACCAATCAAGCCAAAGGCCGGATCTTTGCCCGAAAAGTAGCCCGTGGCGGTGACATGGCCGTCCAGGACCCCCATTTTTATCGCCCCAAGAGTCTCGGTGTGTTTCACCACAGAGCCGACAGGCAATAAATCGATATTGATTTGGCCATCAGACATGGTCTCAACACGATCCGCCCAGCGCTGCTGAACCTTAAAGTTGAGATCACCAGAGGGATCAGAGGATTGGATTTTCAGATTAAAATCCGCCGCCATCGCTGACACAGAGAACAAGCCAGAGATAGAGGCAGCGAGCAGGGTTTTCGTTATTGCTTTCATAGTAGGATGTCCTTGTTTTATTTCCACTTATTCCAAAGTCCTGGAATGCGATTGGTCGAAACACTGGATGTAATAGTTATGTTACCAACGTTCTACGTCGTAAAGTTACCGGTAACACTGATGCATGAACAGAGATCGCACTCACAGTTATTGATTAATCTGTCACAAGGATAAAGCAAAGAGGAAGAAGTGTGAGGCACACCACATTGGCGGTTGTCGTGCTAGCGTCCTCGGTAAAAAGCGTAAGCATGAACCGATGCCCACCCTGAAACAGGGTGGGAAACGGTGCTAGCGGGTGGTTTCAGGCTTTTTTTCGCCCACCGACTCGTGCTGAATATCCGCGTCAGCGGCCGGCTGCTCAGCGCGGCGTTTGTGTTTGCGATATTTGGGATGGGTGATTGGGATCGCGGAGAGTAGCTTTTGGGTGTACTCATGCTGCGGCTGATGGTAGACGGTTTCGGTCAGACCCTCTTCCACCACATGACCAAAGTACATCACTGCCACCTTATCGGAGATATGGCGAACCACCGATAAGTCGTGGGAGATAAAAATCATCGCCAAGTTCATCTGTTGCTGTAACTTCAGCAACAGATTAAGAATTTGTGCCTGCACCGACACATCCAAGGCGGAGACAGATTCGTCACAAATAAGCAGTTTCGGTTTAAGGGCAATCGCTCGCGCAATACCAATCCGCTGGCGCTGGCCGCCCGAGAACTCATGCGGATAGCGGTTAACCGCATCGTGGGGCAAGCCGACTTTATCTAATAGCTCAAGTACCCATTGGCGACGCTCTTTCGCGGTGCCAATATTGTGAATAATAAAGGGCTCTTCTAAGATCCCACCAATGGTATGGCGCTGGTTGAGCGACTCGAGCGGGTCTTGAAAGACAATCTGCATGTCTTTACGCAGTGGCCGCATCTGACGTGGCGATAAATGCGTGATGTCTTTACCTTCAAAGAAAATTTTCCCTTCGGTCGGCTCAAACAGCTTAAGCATGGTACGGCCAAGGGTGCTTTTGCCACACCCCGACTCGCCCACTAGCCCGAGCGTTTCGCCTTGGGATACCGAGAGCGATACGCCATCGACGGCTTTAATGGTGTAGCCTTGACGAAGCAGGCCCTTGCCCGAGACAAAATACTGCTTCAGATTTTCTACTCTGAGGACTTCCTTGCTCATCGCGTTCTCCTGCAACTACGTGGATGATGGCGCGGCATCAAACTCTTCCAGCGGCCGAATATCAATCATCTGTTTGGGCTGATGGTGACGCCCCGGCATTAATCCCAACAACCGCTTGGTATACGGATGGGCTGGATGATCAAACAAGGTAAAGATATCAGCGCGTTCGCGAATTTGGCCGTCGTACATCACCGCCACATCGTCACACACCTCTGCGACCACCCCCAGATCGTGAGTGATAAAAATCACCGCCATGCCGGTTTCTTCTTGCAGCTCGTTGATCAAGTCCAAAATCGAGGCCTGCACCGTCACATCTAGGGCGGTGGTTGGCTCATCACAAATCAAGATGTCAGGCTTACAGGCCAGTGCCATCGCGATCATTACCCGCTGACGCATCCCGCCGGATAGGTTATGCGGATACTCGTTCAGTCGCTTTTCTGGCATCGGGATTTTCACCTTAGCCAGCATATCGAGCGCACACGCCGCACGTGCTTTTTTGTCGAGCTCTGGGCGGTGTAGCGTCAAGACTTCATTGATTTGCCGACCAATGGTGTGCACAGGGTTCAGCGCCGTCATTGGGTCTTGAAAGATAATCGAGATCCGATTACCGCGCATTGCATAGCGCTCTTTGGCGGGCAAGGTCACCAAGTCTGTCCCGCGATACAGAATCTCGCCGCCGGTCACCTGTCCGTAAGGCTTAGGGAGCAAGCCCATGATCGACATTGCCGTGACACTTTTGCCACTGCCCGACTCGCCCACCAAGCCGAGCGTGCGCCCGGCTTTTACTTCAAAGCTCACCCCGTGAAGTACCTCACGGGGGCCATCGTCAGTGGTAAAATTAACGGTCAAATCCTTAACCGAAAGAATGACATCCTGGGTCATAAGCGCCTCTACAGCTTGTATCTGTCATCAATGATGGTCACCGGCTCAAAGGCTTTATCATCGTCCATGGCCTCTTCGGTGGCGTCTTTCATCTCTTCATCGATCCAGAAGGTGCCAAAGCCCATCACGCGGCCGCTGGTCACCATCTTCTCGGTGCGCTTGGTCATTGCGTTATCTGGGATTTGCACATAACGCCAAAAACCTTGACGCACATAGGGCACCATGTACCCGGGCACAATCACACTAGCTTCTGAGATCTTAGCGCGGATCTGGTGCGACAGCTGGTATTTCTTCGCCATGTCGAATTCGGTCTTGTACGCCATGATCAACTTATCCAGCGCCGGGGAGCTATAATTGGTGTGGTTGTTGGTTTGCTTTTTATTGGCGTTATCCGAGTGGAAGTACTCCCAATAGGCCGGGATTTCTGAGGTGCCCATATTAAGAAACGCTAGCTGATGCTTTTTCTCCAGCACGTATTTAAACGCCGATGAGCCATCAACCAGATGAATGGTAAAGTCCAACCCCGCTTGCTTCGCTTGCTCTTTCAAATAGGCAATACGCGGCGTGTGATGCTGATACCCATAAGTAATCGCAAAGCTTAAACGCTCGCCTTTGTCGTTAACACGAATGCCATCAGGGCCCACTTGGTCAAAGCCGGCTTTTTCGAAATAGCTGATCGCTTTTTCAGGGTCAAACGGTGGTGGCGTCGCACCATCGTTATCGTACTCACCATGACCATGCCCCATTGCATGGGGCTTGCGTGAGTAGTCACCACGGGTAATGTTTTCAATCATGCCATCAAAGTCCGTGGCATAGATGATGCCTTTGCGCACATTGATGTCATCCAGCAGCGGCATGGCGGTATTCATCCATAACCCCCCCGCGCCAACCGGTAATTCGTTGTGGCCCCAGAATTTGGTGATATAGCCTTTTTTATAAGGTTCAGATTGGGTTTTGTCGTGCCACACATCCGGTAATAGCAAGTCGAACACATCCAAGTTGCCTTTTTCAAAGTGCTTCATGGCGATGTCGTTATCTCGGATCACCCGCAGACGAATTTTGTCGACGTTATAGCGGTGCTGATAATAGGGGTTGGTGTAGCCCCACCAGTCATCCACGTGCTCAAAGGTAACGCTGCGGCCTTTTTGCACCCGCGCTAACTCGTACGGGCCCACGGTGGGGGTCGGTTTGAAGTTGTAGCGGCGTACAAAGTCGTCGGCAATGCCATCGTGGTTTTCATCTTTGCGCGGATTGGCGTAAAAGTGCGCGGGACGTGGGACCAAGCTACCCAGGGTATACATCAGATCTTCGTCACTTTTCTCTATCGCGGTCGAGATCGTAATGGTGTGTTGGTCAATTTTCTCTACCCCACCAATGGTGTTGGTGTAGTAGTCGTTGTACCAAGGGGCAACAATGTCTTTCGAGCGGTAGAACTGCATCATAAAGACAAAATCATCAGCGGTGACGGGCTCGCCATCCGACCAGGTCGCCTCTGGGTTCAGTTTAAAGTAGATGGTTTTATGGTCGTCGCCATAGGCCCACTCGTTGGCCAAATCCGGGATCCATTCCAAGGTGTCTGGGTGGCGCTTTACCAATGAAGGCATTTCATCGAGAAAATAACTGCGCAGGCCTGAGTTGGAGTCTGGGCCAACCGTGCGCAGCGTCTGGGGAAAGGAGCTTAAGTGTGAGCGCAAAACGCCGCCACGTTTGGCGTCGGGAGAGCCGATTTTAGGCGCATCCCAGTTGGTTTGCCAATTGAGGTTTTCAGGCAAATCCGCCGCCCAGCCAGTCAGGCTAAACATTGAGATTGAGGTCGCAAGGATCAGTTTTTTCATCGTGATTTCCTTATCGTGATTCAAACATTGCACATTGTGTTTAACGTTAGTCGTAACGGGTGAATTTTTTCGGGTCGAAAGCAGCGCGCACCGCTTCACCAATGAAAGTCACCATCACCAATACCACCACCAGTGAGGTCACCACGGACGCAACAATCCATGGCGCGTCCAAATTTGATTTGCCTTGCTGCAACAGCTCGCCCCAACTTGGCGTCGGCGGCATCAGTCCTAGGCCGAGATAATCCAGCGCCGTTAGCGCGGTAATATTGAGTGCGATGGTAAAGGGCGCCAAAGTCACAATCATCACCATGGTATTGGGCAAAATATGACGGAATAAGATCCGGCTGGTCGAGGCACCGAGTGCACGCGCGGCCATCACATAATCACGCGCTGACTCTTTATAGGTCATGGTGCGCATATACCAAGTAATCGCCATCCAGCCAAACAACACGTTAATCCCCACAAACAGAGCAAAAGTGGGCTGGAGAATCGAGACCAAAATCATGATCACGTACAAAAAAGGCACCATCGACCAGATTTCGATAAAGCGTTGGAAGAAAAGGTCAAACTTGCCGCCCCAAAAGCCCATCGCACAGCCGACAGCCGTGCCAATCGCATAGGAAGCGGCCATGGTGAGCAACGCAAAGCCCATGGCGATACGAAAGCCATACACCAAGCGAGCGAGGATGTCGCGACCAATCTCATCGGTGCCAAGGTAATGCTGATGCTCAGCGCTCGGCATGGTCGGTGGGAAGTCACCGCTGAAATCTTGCTCAAGCGGGTTCCACGGCACTAGGGGCATCACCACATAATTGTCACCGCCTTGTGCCTCAAAGGCTTTGGCAAGTTGACGATAGTTGGCTTCGCTGGTGCCCACTTGACCAAAGTCGCTCGCCAAGTACACATCACTCAGTACCGGGAAATAATATTCACCGTCGTATTTGACCATTAACGCTTTACTGTTGATAAAAAGCTCGGCAAACAGCGATAACACCAACATGGTGGTCAAGATGATAAACGACCAGTAACCGCGTTTAATTTGCTTAAAGCTGCGGATTTTCTTTTGAGTCAAAGGGCTAAACGTCAACATATCAAGATCCAAACTTCACGCGAGGGTCAACCAAGGCAACACAGATATCGGAGATAATATTGCCGGCCAGCAGTAATAGCGCATTGATGGCGACAATGCCCATCACCACCGGATAATCGCGCTCCATAATCGACTCATAGCCAAGTAAGCCAATGCCATTGATGTTGAAAATCACTTCAATCAAAAACGCACCAGTCATAAAGAACAACAAGGAGTTGCCAAAATGGCTGGCAATCGGAATTAAGCTGTTGCGCAGCGCGTGTTTGCGCACCGCCGAGCGGAACGGTAACCCTTTGGCGATAGCCGTACGGATATAGTCCGCCGACAAGTTTTCCATCAGGTTGTTTTTCATCGTCATGGTCAGGGTGGCAAAATCGCCAATCAGATAACAAATCAGCGGCAGTACCGCATGCCACATCACATCTTTGGCGCGTTCCCAAAAACTGGTGGCATCGTAGTAAGCGTCCCCCACAAAGCCCCCCATCGGAAACCATTCGAGGTGATAGCTAAATAAGGTGATCAGCAATACCCCGACCACATAGCCGGGTAAGGCAAAACCAATAAATATCAGCACAGAGGAGGACGAATCAAACACCGAGCCGTGTTTGAGGGCTTTGTAATAACCAAGCGGAAGAGAAATGAAATAACTGATGAAGAAGGTCATCCCGCCATAAAACAAAGAGACGGGCAGACGCTCGGCAATCATGTCGGTGACCGGCTCGTAGTAGCGGGTCGACTCGCCCAAGTCCAAATTGGCCAGTTTGCCGAGCCAATCCACGTAGGCCTCGAGCACGGGTTTATCGAGGCCGTAAAATGCCTTGAGTTCGGCAATCTGATCGTCTGATAACGCTGAGCTATCGCCAGCACGCTGCAAGCTCGAGCCACCATCGGCTTGAGCCTGCATTTGCGTCATCATCCGTTCAACCGGCCCACCTGGTACTAGGCGGGTTATACCGAAAATCAAAATGGTAATGCCGAGAAACGTCGGGATCACCAACAGTAACCGGCGTAAAAAGTACGACAGCATAGTCCACTACTCCCTGTCCACTGTCTGATATTTTTGCAGAGCACTGCGCCTGCCGTTGCGTTCTCTTGGCCATCCTAAGCACTGAAAGCAACAATACGTATTACACACTTATATAAAGTGGTCTATATTTATCTTGAATTTTGGTCACGATCAACGATAACACGCTGTCAAAAGTCATTTTTTGCGACAAAACAATGACGTTATTCCGGCACTAATTACTGTGTTGTGCTAGCTTGCTTATCGCTAAAAGCAATAAATATTTCAATCAATAGTTAAAAAGGTTTGGTTTAAAATGCAATAAAAATGACATTTCACCGAAACCTTGTATCTTCTTGTGATTGCACGCACCGAAAACCCACCACAGTGCCTGCCTTGATAAACAGACAACCATCCTCCCGCTCCATCCTCAATCTCATATTCATTCATCAGGATCAGTGCAACAGTGATAGTGACTTGTTTCACTATAAACCAGAACTACCAGCATGAATCACTAACCCCAATGATTGTGTGCAGTCGCCCCCTGAACGTCCATCGCATCGCTAGGGTCAGGCTCACTGACACTGAATACCCGCATTTATTAGGGGTTGGTAATTTTTAGCAATCCTCTACAATTGGTCGAGTGATGCCGAGCCTCTTCCTGCTCGGCTTTTTTCACCCTATTAATGTAAAGAGTGCCTGATGGAGTCTGCTTCTCGCGCAAAACGCTTGTTCTCGACCACCCTACCCATGCTGTTTGGCGTACTGTCACTGATGAGTTTTCAACTTGTCGATAGTGCCTTCATTGGTCAGTTGGGCGTGCTCCCCCTCGCGGCACAAGGCTTCACCTTGCCCATTCAGATGATCATTATCGGCATTCAAGTCGGACTCGGGATTGCGACCACGGCGGTGATCTCGCGCGCGCTCGGGGCCGATCAGTGTCGCTATGCCAAACAACTAGGCGGTTTAATTTTATTTATCGGCACCACAGGCGTGGCATTGTTTGCCGGCTTGCTCTATGCCTTACGCCACCCGATCTTGATGTTGCTCGATGCGCCAGACAAGGTATTTCCGGTGATTGATAGCTACTGGCAAATTTGGTTGATCAGTGCCTGGACAGGCGCGGTGCTTTACTTCTTTTACAGCCTAGCACGTGCTAATGGCAACACCATGTTGCCGGGCTCCATGATGGTGGTCACCAGCTTATTAAACCTTGCGCTCGACCCGGTGTTTATCTTTTGGCTCGATTGGGGCATTAATGGCGCGGCCGTGGCAACCTTGATTGCGTTTGGCGCTGGCATTGCCATTGTCGCGCCTCGCGTGTTCGGCAAAGGCTGGGTTTCGTTTGACTGGCAGGACTTAGACATCAAACAAAGTGTGGGTTCGATTGGCCACATTATGGGACCGGCGATGATCAGCCAGCTGCTGCCGCCGGTGTCATCTATGCTGGCCACCAAGCTGCTCGCCAGCTTTGGCTCAGCGGCAGTGGCCGCCTGGGCATTGGGTTCACGCTTTGAGTTCTTTGCCATTGTCTCGGTGCTGGCATTAACCATGTCGATGCCCCCCATGGTGGGTCGTTTGCTGGGTAAAGGCGATCTGACCGAAGTGCGCCATTTGGTTAAGTTAGCGTGTCAGTTTATTCTCGGCTTTCAATTGCTGATTGCCGTGGTGACCTGGCTTGCTGCCGCTCCCTTGGCGGACTTGATGACCAGCGATCGACAAGTCACCGATATCTTGTACACCCACCTCACGCTAGTGCCGTTTAGTCTTGGCGCTCTGGGGGTGTGTATGTTGATGGTGTCCATTACCAATGCATTAGGTCGCTCATACACCGCCCTAACCATTTCTGCGCTCCGCCTATTTGCGTTTTTCCTGCCCTGCCTCTGGTTAGGCGCACAAATCGGCGAGCTATTTGGCCTGTTTGCCGGTGCCTTAATCGGCAACCTACTCGCAGGCGCCGTGGCTTATGCCATGTACCGACGTACGCTGGCCAAACTGATGGCGAGCGAATAGAGAGCCAAAACGTCAACCTTGGGGCATCGGCTCAGTTCGCACACAGACACGCCGTCAATCCTTCCCTGGAGGCTCCGCCGCGCCATCCATGGCGCGGAGGGTCTGCTTAGCGAACTAAGCCGATCATCAAACCCTCCAGCGTTCGCCCCCAACTAAAAAGCCCACCAAATATAAGGCGGGCTCAAAGGATAAAAACGGTTAACGCGCGGGGTTAATAACCCAGTTGCGTTAAGGTCGCTTCAATGTCTTTACCGTCACTGTCGGTTAAGGCTTTAACCGCCACGTTAGGACGGTTGGTAAAGAAGCCATCCACGCCACGCTCACGGTAACGAATCAAATCTTCGCGATCGTCCAAGGTGTACATGTGCATCAATAAGCCTTTTTCATGGCTCATGTCCACCATCCAGGTCTTCGCCAGGTCCATATAGCTAAATTGGCTTGACCAGGCATCATCGAAGTTGGCTTGCGTGCCCGACGGGCCTACACCGATGGCACCGTGCTCCTTGGCATAATCCAACCACTCTGCGTAGTCGGCTTTCGAGGCCACTTCTTGGCGCGCATAGTACTGAGCGTAGGACTCATCATCCGCTTTCGGCGCGCTGTCTTTGGTCGGAATGTAGCCATCGCCTGCCCATAGCAGCAAGATTTTTGGCACGTTTGGCATCACATCTTGCAATGCTTCAAGGCTCGATTTATTAAAAGTCTGCAGGATCACTTTGCCTTTGGCGTCGTCATCTAACCAACCATGCTCGGTCAAGTCTTGCTTCAAATCCTGCTCAATCCCTGGGAAAAACTCCGGCACCTTGGTTTCGATATAAAGTCCTGGCTGATGGGCACAGTCTTCAGCGATTTCACGTACCTGATCCAGCGTCACTAGCTTCAAGCCGCGGAAGCTCTCACGCGCACGCTCTGGGTATGACTGATTAAACCAGCTGCCCGCATCCAGCTTTTCCAGCTCTGCCCAAGTAAAGGTATTGACCGGGTCGTCGGCACGCTCAGGATAAACTGTCTCAATATTAGTGTTGCGCTTAAGGTTGTCGTCATGCACCGCAATCAGTTTGCCGTCTTTAGTGCGTTGCAGATCAAGCTCGAGATAATCGGCCCCCACTTCACACGCAAGTTGGTAGGCCGGCAAGGTTGATTCTGGTGCATTGTAAGAATCACCACGGTGGGCAATCACGGCGTGATCAGCAATGCCAAGTTGTTCGCCAAGCGCACTGTCACTGGCTTGGGCAAAAGAAGGGTAAGATAAGGCACTGGCCACACTCAGGGCAGTGGCCGTCACGCTCAAGGTCGCTTTTAATGATGTGTTCAACGGAAACTCCTTAATGTCGTTGAAATTGGCGAGATAATTAAACGCTTGTTCAATTATCGAGACAGCATAGCAAAACCCTGATTTAAAGAGAAAAAATAAAAACGCCCACAACTACGTGGGCGTTAGTCGGGCTAGGAAGCTAGCGGCCAGAGTGACTCAACCGCCTGCAGGGGGCGTTGGTCGGGATTGGATAAATAGTGGGGGCGCGGTGACAACCCACTAAAGGGCGTCACCGGTTTATTCTCCACACTGTTATAGACAAACATTAAAATTGAGCGTGGGTCGTTGGCGATATTATCGGGTGAACCATGCATCAAGTTACAATCATGGAACACCAAGGTACCGGCTTGTCCCGTTACCGAGGCAATGCCATTGTCTTCTAACAATGCCTCCATGGTCTCTGGCTTGGGCACACCCAGCATTTGTTTTTTCAGCGATTGCTGATAGTTTTTTTCGCCGGTGTTGCCTTCACAAGACGCATAGTGATGGTGTGAGCCGGGGATCACATACAAAGGCCCATTGTGCTCGGTGTTGTCGGTTAGCATCAGCCATACGGTCACGGCTCGCATCCGTGGCATTCCATCCTCAACGTGCCAAGTCTCGAAGTCAGAATGCCAAGGAAACGACTTGCCTTTAAACGCAGGCTTAATATTGACGCGCGATTGCATCAAATATGCGTCCGAGCCCAAAATTTGCCGCACTTTATTGAGAATGCGCGGATCGCGTGAGAAGCGATCAATCAAATCACTGTAGGCAAAAGGTTTAAAAATGGTGCGCAGATCGTCACTATCCGGCTCGGTATATAGCTCTTCATAGCCGGCCATATCATCGCGTAAACGGGTGATTTCACGTTTAAGCGGTGCCACCATTTCCGGCATGTAATTATCCATCACCAGAAAGCCTTGATGCGCAAACGCATCCAGATCACCTTGGCTCAAGCTATGCGGTACCTCTGGTTGCACACTACCGTACACAACAGGGTCTAGACGTGGGGAAAGCGTTTCTTGTCCATTGACGCGTGAGGGATACAAATCGGGAGTACCTTCCATTATTGACACCTCCTTCATGTCGTTCGTTTTTTTGGTGATATCTTCTCTCTTTTTGGGGCCCAAACGGGCATTGAGTGGAATACAGCTTCACATCGGGGCGACTCGATAGAAATCAACCCCGAAGCGAGTTTCGGGAGCAGCCTAACAGGTTAGCAATCGAGAGTGAACCTTTGTCATCCATGCTCGCGGACAAAAGATATCCTCTTCTTTTTAAAGTGAAAAACGAATAGGGACAGTAACCGTTATTGTCGAGCCCGGCAAGGCATCTGGCGGCGTCGGCAACGGGGACGCACGCTGTACCAGCGCCTTAGCTTCTTCGTCCAAACTCTCAAAGCGGCTCGAGGTTTGGAGTTTGACCGATTGCACCTCGCCTTGGCGATTGACGGTAAAGGTTACCCGAGGCGAGCCTTGCTGTTTGAGTCTCCGAGCAAATCGAGGATAGCGCTTATAGTAAGCCAAGTGCGCGTGAACCCGTCGCTGCCAATTCAACTTCGCAACCTTTCCCTTTACGGTTAGCTGTCCTTGCGCTGGGCCTGTCACTTTTTCACTGTGTGTTGGCGCATCAACATGTTTCGGCGCGCTCGCCTCTTGCGCGACCGACGATGCACGTGACGTTTTGGGGCTTTCCTTTGGTTTGGGGCGAGGCTCAGTCGTTTGCACCTTGTGTGTCTCAACCGTTTTTTTCGTCTCTATCGCTTTAGGCTGCTCCTCGGCAGGACGTGGGACAGACTGCGGCTGTTTTTGCACTTGCGCGTTTTTCTCATCTTGAACCACAGGCGTCGCGTTTGGCGTCGACATCACTTTTTCCGGCACCGTCTCAGATGCATGAGCAGGCTGACTGGCGCGTTGCAGTTTGCCCTCTTTCACATCGTGCTGTTCCACCTTTGGGGCTGACACCTCTGGTGCGATGACAGAAATGGCAATCGGCATCGCGGCGGGAGGCGGTGCGAGCGTGCGCGCCGGTGTCCAAAAGTACGCGATCGCCACCCCAAGGTGGAGACTGACGCTCACTGCCGCCCCCACTAACCAGCCTTTTCGCGCGCGGTCTAACTCAAAGCCTTGCGGCAACCCAGCCAATACCGTCATGAGGAACGCGATGCTGACTGCGCAATGCCCACCAGACCGACTTGCTGATAACCCGCTTGACTAAGCGTATTAATGACTTCCAACAGTGACTGATAAGGCAAGGTTTTATCGGCCCGCAAATATAAACGGGTTTGTTTGTTCGCCACCCATTGAGGCAACTTCTGACTGGCTTCCTCAAGGGAGAACGCAGGATGCTCATCAACTTGCAGCATTTGTCCAGAGCCTACAGACAAATATACAGGCTGACTGGGCGATGCATTCGGCTTCGCCGAAGAGGTGGGTAAATCCACCGGCACGCTGACGGTTGCAAGCGGGGCCGCAACCATAAAAATGATCAGTAACACCAACATCACATCGATAAATGGTGTCACATTAATCTCATGGTTTTCTTGTAGTTCATGGTCTGACGAGGAAAATTGAAAGCTCATCTCTCTACCCTGCCTGTCGCCACGCAAGTTCAGTTTGCGCATTGCGCTCACTGTCGAGATCGCGGCTCACCAGTACCAAAATAGCCACCGCTAAATCCCCCATTTGAGCACGATACGCAGCCAATGCACGGGTAAAATAGTTGTACACAATCACAGCTGGGATAGCCGCGACCAAGCCAAGAGCGGTTGCCAGCAGGGCTTCAGCAATCCCGGGCGCCACCACGGCTAAATTAGTCGTTTGCGTATGCGCAATGCCAATAAACGCATTCATGATCCCCCACACAGTACCAAACAGTCCCACAAAGGGAGCGACGGACCCGACCGATGCCAGCACTCCTGTGCCGCGATTCATCATGCTAGCCTGAGCCACCTGTACCCGCTCCAACCGTGCTTGTACCCGCTCTTTAACGCCTTGACTGACTGCATCTACTTGTTCGGATAGGGCAAGCTCGGTTTGCGCCGCACTAAGAAACGCCAGCCCAGTGCCCTGATGACATGATGCCGCCGCTTTGGCCGCCGCAAAGCTTTCAGCGTGAGCGCAAAGTGACACCAGTGGCGCTAAGCGGCGACGTGCACGACCGAGTTGCCACTGCTTAGTGACGAGTACAGCCCATGTCACGCCGGAAGCCGCCAGCAATATCAGCATGACCGCTTTAACGATAGGATCCGCAGCCTGATACATACCGAGCGGAGACAGTGCATCAACGGACAAATGGGTGGCCTGCGAGCCTGAAGCGGTCACCACTGACCCGCTCTCCGCAGGTGCCGTGGATTCACTCGCCTGCACATGCACCGTGATGACCGAGAGCCACAGCCCCAGTCCTATCCAATATCGCTTCATTTTGAGTCCTTATTATCCATGCGTAATACGCCATATCGGTTATCTACCCGCTATACCGAACGAATAACGAAAACCCGTAAAAATTTTTAAAATTGTTTTTCAAACTGGACTTGGATGCGCGTGTAATCATGGCTATAGAGCCAATCAACATTGCTTCGTGTTTGATGATACTGGCCTGTGATCACCGGAGAAAAACCCGCCACAGTTAGCGTAGGCAGGCGCAAACTCAATACCAGCGTATGTTGAATATCATGCCGCTTATCCCCCAACATGGCGTTGTATTCTTGATAGTTACGATCTTGATAGGCATAACTAAACAGGCCATCGAGTTCGGGCGTCGGCTGAAAACTCACTCCGACTCGTCCTCCTAGGCTGTGCCAGTCAAAGACAGTATCCTCACTTTGGCTATCCGTGTAGTTTGCACCGATAAAAGCTAACCAGTTGGGATGAAGCTGAGAGAACCATGTTGCAGACAAATAGGTTTCCTGCCCCGACAGCGCCTTCAGCTGTGCGCCTTGATAACGGATATCTTTGCTGACAACCGTTCCCTTAAACGTCGATGCAGGAGTAAGGATACGTAAGTAGTCAAGGTTGACGCCAAAGCTATGGGAGATCCAAGAGCCTCCTTGCCAAGTGCCTTCCAATAAGGGGCCTATTGAGAGTTGATTCGCCGCATTTTGATACCGATACCCAATCAGCCACTGGGTGTCCCACTGGTTATAGGCATCGTTTTTATCGTAATCCGCACCATATGCCATACCACGGATAAAGCCATGATGATGACCAGATACAGCCCATGTTTTTGCTGCCGAGAGCGTGGCTCCCCAGCCATAACTGGCAATCGCGTCCGGCGTTTTTCGTACGTAAGCACACCCTGTAGCCACCGATAGCAAACAGGTTTCACTGTGAGACGTTTTATTGATATTGGTGTGATACTCAGGCCCAATCGCCAACGAGCCTTGCCATGACTGACGCAAAGACAGTGCTTGTAAATAGGCCGAGACGGTTCGCTGAACACCAGCTGCGTGAGGCATACCAGCAATGCTTGTCGCGATAGCCTCAAAGTACTGTTTAGCCTCCCGGCTTTGATAATCTTCAAATAACACGCGCGCTAATGATAACTGCGCCAGTAAAAAATCAGGCTTAAGCTTAAGTAGAGCTTGATAGAAATGCACGGCTTGGGCGAGGTTTCCTGCCTGTCGGGCTAAGCCCCCCTTGGCATAAAGGATTAACATCGCATCGTGGCCGGGTAATGTTTGATAGTAAGGCAGTCCTTCAGCCACCCTATCCCAAGCGTGTTGCTGTATCGCTTGGTAGAGCGCTCTTCCCAATGCATTCACATCCAATGTTTCCAAAGGAACATGCCATGATGGTGTGCTGGGCAGTGCTAAATCGGCCTCTGCCAGCGCTTTGTCTTCCGATTGTTTTTGTTGTTGTCTCTGACGCTGTTCAATACGAAGGTCTGTTTCGGATTGGCTACTGAATACCAATGTGGGCGTGATCATCAAGCTAATAACGCCGACGAGTAAATAAAACCGCATGCAACACCCGCAAATAAAAAGCAGAGGCACATCGCCTCTGCATCATAAAAAATAAACGCTATTTTTTGGTGCCACCAAAGGCGGTATTTAGATCGCGGTCGGCAAAGGTTGCAATCCCAGCAAGGGCTGCGGCGTCTGTACCAAAGAAATGGCCTTGTGTAGCACCTTTAACCCCTTGACCTCCATGTAAAGCAACCGCTTTACCCTCAAACGCCGCAGTTTTCGCATCAATACCTGCATCAATGCTTAGTTTCATCGCAGCATTGCTGATGGTGCCACGAACAGTTTTAGCGGAAAAGTCTGCGTTAAACTCACCAGTCAACGCATTATTGCCAGTAAAGCGGTTCAAGCCAGTCACTGCATAAGATGCCGTGCCCGACGTGGGCAGACTCGTTTGGGTGTTATCGCCCGCATAATACACACTGCGATCTTGACCATTACCGGCAAAGTCTTGCGACCATTCACCAAACCACACGTCGCCCGCACCGGCCTGCGCAAAGTTAAACACTCCCGCATCCCCGGCATGTGATGTGCCATTGGTGTAAATGTCGCCTTGCTTTTGGGTACTGCTGGCACGGGTCAACCCTTCAAAGTCCACTTTGAATTTCGAGGAGATACGGTTGTCATTACCAATCCCCGCCTTACCCATTGTATGGGGGCCAAAAGGCACATTGGATGTGCCGACTTCAATGTTGGCGTCATCGCTTTGTGTGCCAACAATATCAGCCAAAGCAGATGTGGTAGTTAAAATGGCACTTAGTGCTATCACGACGGTTTTGTAAGGCATAATGTGACTCCTAGGTAAATGATTTCAACGTCCAGCAAATTATTTGCTTCATCCTCTTTACCGTTTAGTTCAGGCAAACCCGTAACCGCGTCGTTAAAATTTTGCTTTTAGCATCAATTTAATAGTGCGCCCTGGCGCCGGTACACTGGAACGCACCAGTGGGTCAATGTGGTAGACATCGGTTAAATTGGTCCCTACGACTTCAAGCGCGATGTGGCGTGATAGCTGATAATTGGCAAATGCATCAAACGTTAAGGTATCGTCGCGCTGGACCACCTCATCTGACTTGGCTTTAGCAAGGTACGCGCCTTTGATCCCAGCTTCTAACTGACGATTGAAAAAGCGATGGCCCAGTTGCAGTGACGTCGACCACGCTGGGGGGACTTGCGATTCTAAATATCCACCAGGAAAACCGCCAAACAGACAATTGCGGTAATATTCTGGCTCGTCGGGGCGATAACGTGTGACGACGGAGCTCTCATCACAGACTTTATTGGTGAGCATGTAAGCGCCATTTAAATCGGCAAACCAATCACCATCATCGTAGTTCGCTTGCAGCTCCAATCCTGCCAGCGTCTGCGAATCAATATTGCTAAAGCGCAGCATGTCATCTCGCTCGATCACGTTTTCAGTGAGGTGGTGAAAGTAAGCCAGTTTCAGATCACCGTGAGTAAAATGATGAATGTAGCCTAACTCGTGATTCACGGTTGCTTCGGGTTTGAGGCTGGTATACGCATTATTTAACGCGGAAAAGCTAAGTGTGCTTTCAAAGAGGCTTGGAAAGCGCAACATTTGGCTGTAGCGATAGTAAATACGGTCTTGCGGCGTGGGAGAAAATGCCACGGAGGCAAACGGTGACCAACCCTGCCCGTGATCGTGTGTTTTGGGACGCATGTTCACTTTGGTATTCAATTGATTGGTCGCACGACACGTCCCTTCAATGTAGTTGTCTGGTAATAGTCCATTAGCGGGGTCACAGGGGTTTTGCGCACGGCTATATTTACCGTTTCCATCATGTAACCAAGCTTGTGTGCGCTCTTCAATTTGACCTTCTTCGCGCAGCTTGGCTTCTTCTTCAGCAAGATCAGCCAATATCTGGCTCTCAGGGAACCCAAAATCCTCCAGCATTCTACGATAACTGTCCAGTATCGCCTGAATTTCAGCCTCACTCAGGAACACTCGCACTTTATAGCTGGCTTCAAGCCCCGGTGAGACAGCCTGCTGCATGAACAGGGTATCGCCCCCTTCGGCTTGGCGCGCTGCAAGGAAGTCATCTTTAACATCAAAGCCTTGAAACTTCACACCAGCGTTAAGCGTCCATTGGGTATGTGGCTGCCAAGTGGCTTGTAAGCTGGCATCAAATTCTTGATAGGTCCCTTCTTGTGGAAAGTGCACCCAACCATCGGCTTTGTTCGCATCATAAGTATCATCAGAACGTTGCTCTCGGTATTGGTATCGTCCTGCGGCAGTCATAGATAAGGTGTCACTGAACGCCATGGTATTGCTGATATTCAGGCCAATACGGCTATCTTTTGCATTGGACGCAGCAGTATTGCGCAACAGGGTGCTGTAGCCCGGTAACAGGTCATGGTTATTGGCATAGTTAGGAAACCCACCTCGGGTATTGGTATCACTGACGGTGTAGGTGGTCCATAACTTGGCCGTTAAATCAATCCAAGGGTCCTTTGGCGACCAATGATAATCAAGGTTATAAGCTTGCGCTCGTACTTGGCTAAGTGGCCATTGCGCCATTTTATTGCCATCGACTAAGTCGCCAGAGCGGCTCGCCATGATTTCACCATACTCGGCATCGGTGTAGCGCGCACCAAGGCTCAATTGCTGCGCGCCCTCGAAAAGGAATGTACTTTTCAGCAACACAGATTCGGTTTCGCTGGACGTATTGGGAATTTCCGCGCCCGGCAGATGGCGCAGCGCCAAGGTCTCTGGATCGATCTTGGTCATATAGGCTTCTTTCGAATCGCCGCTTTTATAAAAACCACTATCATGTTTGCCCCCATAATAATTGCCTTTATAGCGATAAGCGTAAGCAGCTAACCATTCCATGCTTTCGCCCCGTTTCGCCAGCGCAAGACGGTAAGCGTAGTCATCCCCCGAGAAAGGATTGTTGTTCTTGTTGTGGCTCATCGGCTGCCAAAGCGAAGGATCGGCGTAAGGGTATTGCGGCGTGGACGGAAACCCGTCGACTTCTCGATAGTCTTGCCCTGTGTATAAGGTCCCTAACGTGGGCGCAACCGCATTGTTGCTACCTTCAATCAAGAACTCACCGCCAAAGTCTTTTCCCGGCAGCAAAATATCTTGCGCAGAGAGGGTATTGACGACCACCGCGCCGCCTGTGGATGTTTTGACATTCGCCACAGTATTGGGGCCTTTGATGACCTGCACACCACCAATTAAGTTGGGATCAATATAGCTGCGATTCGAGACACCGCGATAGCCACGCCAGACAGTCAGCCCTTGCTCTGTACCATCAATGAGAACAGGCACACGACCCGGCCCTTGGACACCACGAATATTTGGGTCAATGCCTCCGCCGTTGCGCGCATCGCCACTGTACACATTGGGCATACCTTTAAAGAGATCAGCCGCATCTTTACCTTTATATCGCTCAACCTCTTTTTTGCCCGCGTACACCGTTGACCGGTTGTCATCGTAAACAGCATATTTACCCGCTTCATCGCGACTAATCTCCCCTTCCGAAAACGACACATCTAGGGTATCGAGCGTCAGCGACTCTGTGCTGTCGGTAATTTGATAGCTGCCATCGGCTTGTCGGTGTGCCGTCAACCCCGTACTGGTCAGCAGGGTGTTGAGGCCTTGCTCTGGAGTAAACTGTCCGTCGAGCCCCGCACTGTAAAAACCTTCGGACAAACGCGCATCCAGATGAAATTCGATACCCGATGCCAGCGCAAAGGCTTTTAATACCGCATCAAGCTCTCCGGCGGGAATCTGGTAGGTATTTACCGTGTCTGTTTGGGCATAAACGGGGGAATAAAAAGGCACGCCCAAGGTTAACGATAGACACAATATCGATGACTGCAGTTTCACAATACGGCTCCACTTAAGTGAATGAACTAACCGATACACCGAACGAAGGCGTGAGATCCGTAAAGATGAGTGTCATTTTTTATTGGGCTGGAATAATTTGCACCCAGAGCGCAGTACGAAAGCGCAGGGCAATAGGCAGAATGGTTTCTAAATTCGCCAGCGTTTGCTGGATATTACGGGTGGAAAATACCCCCGTCACGGTTAGATCATTCAGTTGTGCATCTAAGCGCAACCAGCCTGAGAAATACCGTGAGAGCTCTTCAACCAGCGCCGAAAGCGGCATGCGTTCAGCCACAAGTTTTTGCTCCAACCAACTCACCGCGTGAGTTTCTAAAGGTGCAAGATGCTGCACCTTATTGGCTGTGCATTGCACCGAATGCCCGGCGGGAATGTGACGCAGTTGACCCTGATACGGCTGAATACGCGCGTTGGTCGATAACAATTGTATGGCACTGAAGCGCGCAAACTGGCGCACAGCAAGCTGGCCTTGCTCCTCAACCCACACCTGACCATGGGCGGTGAGAACCGATAAAGGCGATGCCGCCTCGAGCATCACTTCACCGCGCTCAAGGAAAATCTGTTTTTTCCCGCCTTGATAATCGACCCACACCCGCGAATCTGTGTTTAGCGCGATACGACTCTGATCCGGCAAGGTGAACTGCTTAAGTTCCCCGACTCGGCTTGCCAAGGCAACGCCCTGTTCGTAACGCTGCGCATTGGAGCGCCATGCCAATAAGCACCCTGCGCCAATACCAATGCCACCGAGCACCAAAAACCGCCGGCGCGACAAGCCACTTTGTCGCAATAAGACCGAATGATGTCCCGAGACATCCTGAAGCTGG
Organism: Salinivibrio sp. VYel1; assembly: GCF_009377945.1. Taxonomy (NCBI): domain Bacteria; kingdom Pseudomonadati; phylum Pseudomonadota; class Gammaproteobacteria; order Vibrionales; family Vibrionaceae; genus Salinivibrio; species Salinivibrio sp. VYel1. Next base: position 147,963 of record NZ_RSAM01000007.1, read on the forward strand.
GATTGCACACCTTCCAGCGCTTGCCATGCCTTTTCATGATGAGGGTGAGCACGTCGCCACTGTGATAGCGCTTGTTTATCCTGCTCAGACACATCGTCCGCCCACATACGGGCCATCCATTGTGCCGCTTGCTCAACCACATGAGGTGATAAAGACGACATCATGAATCACTCTTGCGCGGCGAGTACACAGGCAGCCAGTGCCTTGGCAACATATTTCTCTACCGAGGAAACCGAGACAGAAAGCGCCTTTGCGATGTCTTTATAGCTCATTCCCTCGAGCTGGCGCATCAGCAAAGCCTGCCGCACCTTGACCGGTAAATGCCCTAATAACGCATCAACCGCCACCAAGGCTTCCATGGTTTGTTGGTGTTGCTCGGGCGAGCTGGCCATGAGTTCTGGCTGCGCTTGCAGATAGTCTAAGTAAGCTTGCTCAACGCGACGACGGCGATACCAATCGATGATCAAGCCTTTGGCGATATGGGTAAGGTAAGCACGCGCACTGTCTGTATCAGGCAAACGGCCAGAGTTAAGCAAACGCAAATAGGTGTCTTGAACTAAATCTGCCGACGTTGACGGGCAACCCATTCGTCGCTGAATAAAGCCCGAAAGCCAGCGCTGATGTGACACATACAGCGAGGTAACACCCTGATGTAACGCCTGCTGACTCCCTATCATTGAATGTGCTCCCTACATCTAATCGACCACTAAATACAAACGCTAACAATTATCATTAATAATTGCGTATATGCAAGCATGTTCTAGATAGAGCCATGCTTTATCGACTCAGCGCACAGTTTGTGTCACACCGGCAATCGCGCACGCGTGTATCGAGTCAGTAACTTCACGCTCTAGCGTTCAAATCCCCGCCGGTTCGTGCTACCCTGCGCGCCTCCCACGGGGAACAACTATCTATTCGTCGATCGACGCCTGTACGTATACGCTATACTGCGGATGGGCGTCAGCCAGTGAAAGTGATCAATCCATGAGCCAAGGTACGCTTTACATTGTTTCCGCCCCAAGTGGCGCGGGCAAATCTAGTCTGATTTCAGCGCTGCTGAATGATAACCCTCGCTATGACATGAAAGTGTCTGTGTCTCACACGACGCGCGCTATGCGTCCTGGTGAAGAAAACGGTGTGCATTATCATTTTGTCTCCGAGGAAGAATTTCAGTCACTGATTGCACAGGAAGCGTTCTTAGAGCACGCACAAGTGTTTGGCAATTATTACGGCACCTCGCGCGTATGGATTGAAAAAATGCTTAATAATGGTGTCGATATTTTTCTCGATATCGATTGGCAAGGCGCTGAGCAAATTCGTCAGCAAATGCCGAACAGCAAGAGTATTTTCATTTTGCCACCAAGCCGTGAAGAGTTAGAAAGACGCCTCACGACACGTGGCCAAGACAGTGAGGAAGTGATTGCGCAACGCATGCAGGAAGCACGCTCCGAGATCTCTCACTATGCTGATTATGATTACCTGATTATTAATGATGACTTTGATGTCGCATTGATGGATATTAAGGCCATCATCCGTGCCGAGCGGATGGCACAAGCCAAACAAGCCAGCAAGTATCATGCAATGATCGACGAACTGTTGGCTGACTAACCACCACATTGAGACGTGGCCATTGCCCCAGCCAACGCTGGCAATAGGTCGCGGCCTTTTGTATACTTTTCGGTCATTTTGAATGACCTATTGATGACATAGCTGGAGTACTTCATGGCACGCGTAACTGTTCAAGACGCCGTTGAAAAAATTGGTAACCGCTTCGATCTCGTTCTGGTTGCGGCTCGCCGCGCCCGTCAAATGCAAACGGGTGGCAAAGATGCCCTCGTCGCAGAAGAAAACGACAAGTACACAGTGATCTCTTTGCGTGAAGTTGAAGAAGGACTGATCAACAAAGAAGTCCTCGACGCGCGTGAGCGTCAGGAAAAGCAAGAGCAAGAAGCCGCTGAAATGGCCGCGGTAAGCACCATTTCGGGTCAACGTTAAACGCTGCATTTATCAGGGACAGGCCGTTTGTATCTATTTGATAGCCTGAAAGAAGTTGCTAGCCAGTATTTGCCGGAGTCACAGCTTGAAGCGCTTCGGCAAGCCTACCTAGTAGCCAGGGATGCCCACGACGGGCAAACTCGCTCAACCGGCGAACCTTATATCATTCACCCCATCGCGGTGGCACGGATCTTGGCGGAAATGCGCTTGGACTGTGAAACCCTGATGGCGGCATTGCTGCATGATGTCATTGAGGACACTGAGGTGACCAAAGACGATCTGCAGCAACGCTTTGGTGATGTGGTGGCTGACTTGGTCGACGGCGTCTCTAAGCTTGATAAGCTTAAATTTCGCGACCGTAAAGAAGCCCAAGCCGAGAACTTTCGCAAAATGGTCATGGCGATGGCCCATGACATTCGCGTGATCCTGATAAAACTGAGTGACCGCACCCACAATATGCGTACCTTGGGCGCCCTCCGCCCAGACAAAAAACGCCGTATTGCCCGTGAAACGCTAGAAATCTTCGCCCCTCTCGCCCACCGCTTGGGTATCCATAATATAAAAGTGGAGCTTGAAGAGCTCGGCTTTGAGGCCTTGTACCCTAATCGCTACCGCGTCCTTAAAAAGGTGATCGCGCAAGCGCGGGGGAACCGCAAAGAGATGATCCAAAAAATCCATGCGGAAATTGAAGGTCGTTTGGAAGATGCCGGGATTAACGCCCGTGTGCTGGGCCGAGAGAAAAACCTCTACTCCATCTATAACAAGATGAAGAATAAAGAGCAGCGTTTCCATACCATCATGGATTTATACGCGTTTCGAGTGATTGTGGGTGATCTTGATACCTGCTATCGCGTGCTAGGGCAAATGCATAACTTGTATAAGCCACGCCCAGGCCGGCTCAAAGACTATATCGCGGTGCCTAAAGCCAACGGGTATCAATCACTGCACACCTCGATGATTGGCCCACATGGTGTCCCGGTGGAAGTACAAATTCGTACCGAAGACATGGATCAAATGGCCGACAAAGGGGTCGCGGCACACTGGGCGTATAAAAGCGGTGCCGACAGGCCCTCTGGCACCACCGCACAGAAACGGGCGCAGCGCTGGATGCAAAACATTATTGAGCTCCAACAAAGCGCCGGTAGCTCGTTTGAATTTATTGAGAGCGTCAAGTCGGATCTCTTCCCCGATGAGCTGTACGTCTTTACCCCCAAAGGGCGGATTGTCGAGCTCCCTGTCGATGCCACCGCGGTCGACTTTGCCTATGCCGTCCATACCGATGTGGGCAATACCTGTGTCGGGGCGCGGGTTAACCGTCAACCTTACCCGCTAAGTCAGCCGCTCAAAAATGGTCAAACAGTAGAGATTATCACCGCACCCGGCGCGCGCCCCAACGCGGCTTGGCTTAACTATGTGGTGACTGCACGGGCCCGGACGAAAATTCGTCAAGTGCTGAAAACCATGCGCCGTGAAGAGTCGGTGACCTTAGGGCGTCGTCTGCTCAATCATGCGCTTGGAGAGCAAAACCTGCCGGATATCAACCCTGAACGGGTTGAGGCAGTACTGAGTGACTTAAAGCTGAAAACCAGCGACGACTTACTCGCGTCGATTGGCCTTGGCGAACTCATGAGCGTGGTGATCGCACGTCGCTTGCTAGATCAAGACCCGGCGGCCCCCACCGAGGGCAAAATGCCTATCCGTGGTGCCGATGGTATCTTGGTCACCTATGCCAATTGCTGTCGTCCAATCCCAGGTGACCCGATCATTGCCCATGTCAGCCCAGGTAAAGGCTTGGTTATCCACCGTGAGACCTGTGCCAACATCCGTGGTCACCGCCAAGAGCCGGACAAATATATGCCCGTCGAGTGGGCGGATGATTTTGAACAAGAGTTCAGCACACGGGTGCGTGTGGATATGCAAAACCATCAAGGGGCGCTGGCAGATTTAACCAATACCATTGCATCAACCGGCTCCAATATCCAAGGGCTAACCACCGAAGAGCGCGATGGCCGCTTGTACACTATCTTTGTTCGCCTAACGACCAAAGACAGAGTGCACCTAGCCAATATCATGCGCCGCCTGCGGGTGATGCCTAACGTGGTGAAGGTTAGCCGCCAGAAAAACTGATCGCCTCAATACACTATTGCCCGTCGCCCGTCCTTTTTGGCGGGCGCATTTGTTTTTCGTCTGCCATTTACGGAATTGAATCATGACCCCTGAACGCTTTGAACGCATTCATCAGGTCTTGGCCCAACGCCAGCCTGATCTCACTGTCTGCATGGAGCAAGTTCATAAACCCAATAATATTTCCGCTATCATTCGCACTGCCGACGCTGTGGGGATTCATCGCATGCATGCCGTGTGGCCAGAAGGCACCAAGATGCGCACCCTCGGGGGCACATCGGCCGGTTCACGCAACTGGATAGATGTGGTGACTCACAACACCACGGAAGAAGCGTTTGATACCATGCAAGCCCAAGGGATGCAGGTGTTAGTCACCAACTTATCGGATACCGCGGTCGATTTTCGCGAGATTGACTACACCCGTCCGACTGCCATCGTGCTGGGGCAAGAAAAACAAGGCATCAGTCGCGAAGCACTGGATAAAGCAGACCAAGACATCCTCATTCCTATGGTGGGTATGGTACAGTCACTTAATGTGTCAGTCGCCAGTGCCTTGATTTTGTACGAAGCACAGCGCCAGCGCCAAGCGGCTGGCATGTATCAACAGGATAAAACCCGCTTACCCGAACACGAGGTCCACCACATTTTGTTCGAGCGCGGCCATCCGGTACTTGCCCGGGTGGCAAAACAAAAAGGTTTGCCTTATCCGCCTTTAGATGAACATGGTCAAATCGTGGCGGACGAGGCGTGGTGGGCACAGATGCAAGCGGCTAAACACGCACGGTAGTCATGTACAATAGCCAGCGCTAACCAAATAGAGAAACGGATGCGATCTTCCATGCTGAGTGCCGTTACTGTCGATACCTTAAGCGGTGTTGGCAACAAGATGGCAGAAAAACTGGCAAAAGTTGGCCTGCATACAGTGCAGGACGTGTTGTTTCACCTGCCTTATCGCTATGAAGATCGCACCCGTGTCTGGCCGGTCGCTAGCCTCTTACCTGGCCAACATGCGACTATCGAAGGTGAGATCACCCACAACGATACCGTATTTGGTCGCCGCCGGATGCTCACCGTCCGGGTGCAAGATGGCAGCGGCGCGTTAACACTACGGTTTTTCAATTTTAATGCCGCGATGAAAAACAGTTTAGCGGTCGGCAAGCAAGTGAAAGCCTACGGCGAACTCAAACGCGGAAAGCACGGGCTGGAGATCATTCACCCCGAGTATCAGGTGTTTTCTGAGCCCACCGAATTGGTGATGGAAGAAACCCTGACCCCCGTGTATCCCACCACGGAGGGGCTGCGCCAAGCGACCCTGCGCAGCCTGACCGATCAAGCGCTGGCGTTGCTGGATAAAAGTGGCGTCGACGAGCTGCTGCCCGAGGGCTTGTACGATCGACAACTCTCATTGCGCGAGGCGTTGCACCTATTACATCGCCCGCCGCCAGATACCGCGCTAGAGGATCTATTAACCGGTCAACATCCCGCCCAGCGGCGCTTAATCATTGAAGAGCTCCTTGCCCAGCACCTGTCGATGCTGTCTGTGCGCCACCAGGCACAGCAAGTGAAAGGGTTTGCACTCGCGCCCAGTCAGTCACTGGGACAGCGTCTTTTAGATAACCTGCCTTTCACTCCCACCGGCGCACAAACCCGAGTGGTGAGCGAGATCAGTGCCGATTTGGCCAAACCATTTCCAATGATGCGCCTCGTGCAAGGGGATGTCGGCGCGGGTAAGACCTTGGTGGCCGTCCTCGCTGCCTTGCAAGCGATTGAGCAAGGCCATCAAGTGGCATTGATGGCACCGACCGAGCTCTTGGCCGAGCAACACGCCACCAACTTTTCCCAGTGGCTTGAGCCATTGGGGATTCAGGTTGGTTGGCTGGCTGGCAAGTTAAAAGGAAAAGCACGCGAAGACACCCTGGCACAAGTTGCCGATGGCAAAACACAAATGGTGGTCGGTACTCATGCGTTATTTCAAGCCAGTGTCCGGTTCCACCGCTTAGCACTGGTGATTATTGATGAGCAACACCGCTTTGGCGTTCATCAGCGTCTTGCGCTGCGTGAAAAAGGCGAGCAACAAGGTGCGCATCCACACCAGTTGATCATGACCGCGACCCCCATTCCTCGTACCTTGGCGATGACCGCCTATGCCGATTTAGAAACCTCAGTGATTGATGAGTTACCCCCAGGTCGTACCCCCATTCAAACCGTTGCCGTCCCCGACACCCGCCGTGACGATATCATCGCCCGCGTCAGTGCCGCCTGTGCCGCCGGTCGACAAGCGTATTGGGTATGCACCTTGATTGAAGAGTCCGACGCCTTAGAAGCGCAAGCCGCCGAAGACACGGCCACCGCACTCAAAGACGCCCTACCCAACCTGGAAATTGGTTTGGTTCACGGGCGAATGAAAGCGACGGACAAGCAAGCGGTGATGGACGCTTTTAAGCAAGGCGAACTGCAGTTATTGGTAGCGACCACTGTGATTGAAGTGGGGGTCGATGTGCCCAATGCCAGTTTAATGATCATTGAAAACCCAGAACGGCTGGGGCTCGCACAGTTGCACCAGTTACGTGGCCGTGTCGGCCGAGGCGCAGTCGCCAGTCATTGTGTGCTGCTGTATCATGCACCCTTATCTAAAACCGCGAGTCAGCGGCTGGGGGTACTGCGCGACAGTAATGATGGCTTTGTTATCGCCCAGCGCGATCTCGAAATCCGCGGGCCGGGTGAACTATTGGGGACTCGGCAAACGGGCTTGGCCGAATTTAAAATCGCCGACTTGGTGAGAGACCAAGCGCTGATCCCTGAAGTACAAAAACTGGCGACCCATATCCATCAACATTACCCACAACATGCGGATGCGATTATTCGCCGCTGGCTGGGGCATAAAACCCATTACTCCAACGCCTGATCACCGCTATAACGCTCCCAATGGGTCATGATCAGCGCCATGGCTTCTGACTTACTGTAGCCTGCTTCGCTGGTCGCATGAATAAATTGCGCCAGCGTTGCTTCAACATATTGCAGACGTTGCTCTGGCTCAGCAGGACGCATGGCATCACTGACCTGCATACCCACGCCGGGCAAGCGCTCTAGCCACCCGTCTTCAACCAATTGCTGATAGCTGCGCGATACCGTCATTGGGTTCATCGCCAGTGTTTTGGCCAATTGCCGCACCGAGGGGAGGCGCGCCCCCGGATAAAGTGTACCACTGGCAATTTGCCGTTGAATTTGGTCAATAAGCTGCTGAAATTTAGGCGTCGGATCCTGACTGTCTAGCGATAAACGCATAGCCTTTTCCCAGTGTATTGAATCTCTATGACAGTATGGCCTAACGCCCGCATTCCGCGACTTCCGCCGCTAAAAACGTGGTCACACGCACACGAGGGGTTATTTTTTATTGCCCACGGGAAACGTCATTTGAATTCTCAGCCCACCTTCGGTTCGTGAAGAAAGACGAATATCACCATGGAGCTGTTCCACAATGCGTTTGACGATAGCCAGCCCTAAGCCTGTCCCTTCACTACCGCGTGCGGTGTCGCCGCGTGTAAAGGGTTGAAATAGCGAGTTTTCTAAGTTGGCATCGATCCCTGGGCCATTGTCTTCCACTTCCACCCACTGATAGGTGTGATCGGCATTGCTGCCACAGCCGAGACGGACCCAACCGTGTCCATAACGCACCGCATTGACCACCAGGTTGGTCACCGCACGCTTTAAGGCCACCGAGTTGGCAAATAACTCTCCGTGCAACGCCCCTAAATCGAGTTCAATATCGACACCGACTTGCTGCTGATTACTCGCCACATCGCGGCAAATACTGGCTAAATCAACCGGATCAGGATCTTGTTGCTGCACCGCGCGCAAGTAGTCCATAAATTGGTTGATGATTTCATTACACTCTTCGGTATCTTCGGTAATGCTATCGGCCAAGTAGGCATCATCTGATGACATCATTTCAGTCGCAAGGCGAATGCGCGTCAGTGGCGTGCGCAAATCATGGCTCACCCCGGCCATCAGCAAAGCGCGGTCTTCTTCGAGTTTGCGTATGCCGGCCGACATCTTATTAAACGCCACCGTCACCGCCTGAATTTCCGACGCCCCTCGCGGGGGGACAGGATCGGGAAAACGGCCATCCGCCACATCTAACGCCGCCCGCTCAAGAGCCACAAGCGGACGGTTTTGCATCTTGATAAATAGCCACCCGCCCGCAATCACCAACAGGGCAATCACTAAGCTGTATTGAAATAAAGGCGCAAAGTCGTCTTGATGCAGTTCCGATAGCGGGATCCGCATTAGAAAATCGTCAATCTGGTCAAACTTCAGCCACAGCACATAACTGTCTTCACCGCTGACCAAGCGCACTTCGGTTTGGGTGCCCAACTCCTCGCTGATATGCTCGCTTAAATAATCAATTTCCATGGCGTCTTTAAACGCCGCCGCTTGGTCACTGTTGGGCGCATGCAAGGTGACACCAATCTGCTCCAATAGCTGCCGCCGCACAGGTTCACCAAGGTGAAGGACTTCACCATCCTTAAGATACCAGTCTTCCTCCAGCATCAGGCGTACTTCGAACGCCAAGATTTTGTTGAACTGCTGCAAGCTGGGCAGTAAGGCATAATTGACGATGGTCAGATAAGAAAAAACTTGGCTGGCAATTAATAAGCCAGCCAAGATAAACAAGGTACGCGCAAAGTTAGTCCGCGGTGACATCCGCATCGCTACACCTCTCCATCCGGAACGAACACGTAGCCGAGCCCCCATACGGTTTGAATGTAACGCGGTTTGCTCGGGTCTTCCTCTATCATGCGGCGCAACCGCGAAATTTGCACATCAATCGAGCGCTCCATAGCCGAATACTCACGGCCACGCGCCATGTTCATCAGCTTATCACGTGACAAAGGCTCTCGCGCATTGGTCACCAAGGCTTTAAGCACCGCGAACTCGCCAGATGTAAGCGTCATGGGCTCATCATTGCGAAACATTTCTCGCGTGCCCAAGTTGAGGCGAAACTCGCCAAAGGTCACCGTGGTTGAGTCTGCACTCGGCGCGCCTGGCGCTTCAATGGTCTGCCGGCGCAATACCGCCCGTACCCGCGCCAATAGTTCACGCGGGTTAAAAGGCTTGGGCAAGTAATCATCGGCACCCACCTCTAAGCCAACAATGCGGTCAATCTCATCGCCCTTGGCGGTCAGCATCAAAATCGGCAATTGGTTATTCGCTTGACGCAAACGGCGACACACAGACAGGCCATCTTCACCCGGCAACATCAAATCCAGTACCATCAGGTGAAAGGCTTCACGCGCGAGTAAGCGATCCATTTGCTCGGCATTGGCCACACTGCGTACCTGAAAACCTTGCTCGGTCAGGTAGCGTTCCAGTAGCGAGCGCAGACGCATATCATCATCCACCACTAGAATTTTATAGTTCTCTTGCATGCTAAGCCCTCAATGCTGATCGTTGCCCGGCCATGGATTGACCGTCACTTATATCATACTGAATTTTGCCACAATTGAATGTCAGACCGCGTGTTTGTCTGTCACCACATGCGGGGTAAATTGTTACCGAGTGTTGCCTCGACAAGCTTGTCCGCTTCTTGTAGTTTCCTGAACAAGGTTATATCGCGCGACGCCGAATGGCTAGCGAAAGGAGAGGTAACGTGAAAACCAAATTGGTGACCCGAGAGGGGTTTAACGCGCTCAAAGCCGAGCACGATTACCTGTGGCACGAACGACGCCCAGAAGTGACCAAAATTGTCAGCTGGGCCGCCAGTTTAGGTGATCGCTCAGAAAACGCTGACTACACCTACAATAAGCGGCTGTTACGTCAAATTGACCGTCGCGTCCGTTATCTGCGCAAGCGCCTCAATGACTTAACCATTGTTGATTATGCGCCAGAACAAGAAGGGCGGGTCTTTTTTGGCGCCTGGGTGGAAATAGAAAACGAGGCCGGCGACACCAAACAATTTCGAATCGTTGGCCCTGATGAGATTTATGAACGCAAAGATTACATTTCTATCGATGCCCCTATGGCGCGGGCGCTATTAAAAAAAGCCGTTGATGACGAAGTGGTGGTCTCAACCCCTGAAGGTGAAAAGCAGTGGTTTGTGAATACCATTACCTACCCAAAGCCCAATGACACCAACGCTCAGTAATCACGGAGGGAACCTTCGCCTCCATCGCGGTCAAAAATGCTATCCCTTGGCAGGGTATCCCCTGCCGTGCTTGTAGAGAAAAGGAAACACATGCACACATCCATTACACAAACCCTGGCGCACGAACTCAATGTCGCACCAGGTCAAGTTAAGACAGCGGTTGAGCTGCTTGACGATGGTAACACTGTCCCTTTTATCGCTCGCTATCGTAAAGAAGCGACTCAGGGCCTGGATGACTCGCAGTTGCGTACCCTAGAAACGCGATTGGTCTATCTGCGCGAATTGGATGCCCGGCGCGACACCATCCTCAAATCGATTGACGAACAAGGCAAACTCACCGAGAGCCTGCGCCGCGATATTCTCGCCGCGGAGAGTAAAAACCGCCTAGAAGATCTCTATCTGCCTTACAAACCCAAGCGCCGAACCAAAGGACAGATCGCGATTGAAGCCGGCCTCGCCCCCTTGGCCGACACCTTATGGCAAGATGCCTCGCACGACCCTGACACGCTTGCCGAGCAATACATCAATGCTGAAAAGGGCGTCGCCGATACCAAAGCGGCACTCGAGGGAGCCCGCGCCATCATGATGGAACGCCTCGCTGAGGATGCGAGCTTACTTGAGGCGCTGCGCCAATACCTTAAGCAATATGCGGTGCTACGCGCCACTGTGATTGCGGGTCAGGAAGAGAAAGGGGCAAAGTTCAAAGACTACTTTGCCCACCAAGAGCCGATTGCCAAAGTGCCCTCTCACCGCGCGCTGGCGATGCTACGTGGTCGCAATGAAGGCGTACTGCAGCTGGCGCTGGTTGCCGACCCCGACCAAGCACCAGACAGCAAGCAAAGCGTATGCGAAACCATGATTGCTCAGCATTACCAGCTGTCTTTAGGCACCGCACCGGCTGACCGTTGGCGCAAGCAGGTGATTGCCTTTGCGTGGCGGGTAAAAATCTTGATGCACCTCGAGACAGAATTCATGGCCAATCTGAAAGAGCGCGCGGAAAATGATGCCATTGATGTGTTTGCGGCGAACTTAAAAGATGTATTGATGGCTGCACCGGCTGGCCCTCGCTGCACCATGGGGATAGACCCAGGCCTACGTACCGGCTGTAAAGTGGCGGTGGTGGATGGCACGGGCAAACTGCTCGACACCGCCACGATTTATCCCACCGCGCCTAAACACGATATTGAAGGGGCAAGCAAAACCCTGAGCCGTTTTATTGATCGCCATGGCGTGAACTTGATTGCCGTCGGCAATGGTACCGCCTCGCGTGAAACGGAACACTTTGTCACCACCATGCTCAAGCAAGCCGACTTAAGCATTCAAACCGTGATGGTCAGTGAAGCCGGTGCCTCGGTTTATTCGGCGTCAGAGCTGGCAGCCAATGAGTTTCCCGATCTCGATGTCTCGCTACGTGGCGCGGTTTCCATTGCCCGTCGCTTGCAAGACCCCCTCGCCGAGCTGGTTAAAATTGATCCTAAATCGATTGGCGTCGGTCAGTATCAGCACGATGTCTCTCAAAGTCAGCTTGCCAAAAAGCTCGATGCCGTGGTGGAAGACTGTGTGAACGCCGTGGGGGTTGATTTAAATATCGCGTCCGCACCACTGCTCACCCGGGTGGCAGGCCTTAGCCAAACCATGGCACAAAACATTGTTGCCTTTCGCGACGAGAATGGCCGATTTGGCGATCGTAAAACCCTGCTGAAAGTGCCGCGCCTTGGCCCGAAAGCCTATGAGCAATGCGCTGGCTTTTTACGGGTGATGGATGGCGCTAACCCGCTGGATCGCTCAGGTGTCCACCCAGAAACCTACCCTTTAGTTAAACAAATCGCCCAAACGACTGGCAAAGCCATCGATGCCTTGGTGGGCAATGCGGGTGTGCTACAAAGCTTAAACGCAAGCGATTATGCCACCGAGACCTTTGGACAGATCACGGTCACCGACGTACTGAACGAGCTGGCCAAGCCGGGCCGCGATCCGCGTCCTGAGTTTAAAACCGCCACCTTTGCCGAGGGCGTGAATCAGATCAGTGACTTAAAACCAGGTATGCAACTCGAAGGCGTGGTCACTAACGTCACGCACTTTGGCGCATTCGTCGATATCGGCGTCCACCAAGATGGCCTCGTGCACATCTCCGCCCTATCAAACCGCTTTATTAGCGATCCCCGCGACGTGGTGAAAGCCGGTGATGTGGTGAAAGTGAAAGTCATGGAGGTGGATGCGCCGCGCAAACGCATTGGGTTATCGATGCGCCTTGACGATACCCCAGCCGCCAGCGAAACCACAGTTGCCGCCCCAAAGCAACGTGATAAAGGCCCGAAAAAACGGCAGGACAAACCCGCCGCAATGGGCAGCATGGCGGATGCCTTTGCCCGCGCCAAGCGCTCTTAGCCAAGCAAAAAGCCCCGCGATAATACGCGGGGCTTTGACGTCAATCGGCTCAACGGAAAGCGCTTAAATCACGATCAGCACTTCTGAGGGCATATTCGCCACGGTCGCTTGCTGATAGCGCATGGCGACGACTGCACGCGTTTGCTCGAACCTTTTCAGCTCTTCCACTTTTTCAAGCACTTCTTCCGGCATTTTCAACCCCAGCGGGTAGCCGTTGTCTTTACGTGCTTGCTCTCCAGGCTCGGTACGTGCCATGGCGTCGACACGACCGGCAATATTCGCCCCATCGTAATCAGCGTCAGACAAAGACTCGCGACTGTAGTCGAGCGAATAGTTAGGGTGCTGTGACGGATCCCAAGATGAGCGGCCGAGCTGCTTGCCTTGATCGGTGGCCGCTTTGCCGTGTTCTGGCTCTGGGGCTTGCTTGGTGGGGACGATTTTTTCGCGCATGCGATTGTCCCGCGCAACTTGCTCGGTTGGCGGGTTCACCGATGGCGCGACAGTTGGGATACTGACGCTTGCTGGCGATATATTCATCTGATGCTACCTCCCAACATCAGCTGAAGGCCTAATTGTCAGTGCGGCCTCATCTCCTTATAGTTTAGACGACAACCGCGAGTATGGTGCCTATTGTGCCCAACGCAGACAAAAATTGTCCCGCACTATAGGCCGTATCATCGTTTTCTTTCACTTTTTCCGGGTGGTCCATGCCCAACGCACCATAGGTAAAGGATTCAACCGATGATTTCTCTTCTGGCTTTTTAACACCTTCAGCGTTTTTCGCTGCTTTCACATCTTTGCTTTCTTTTGCTGCCTCAGCAGCAGAAAGCTTTTCAACAGGCTTCGCTTCTTTCGTATCTTTGGCCGCGTTGTCCGCATTTTGTTGCGGCTGTGTCGGCGCTTTTGGCTTCATCGTTTGTTGATGATACGCCTGAGACTGCCCAACGTTACCTACGTTCATTATGGTCTCTCCTAATGTCAGAGCAAGTGACATAGTTAACTTATCGGCAGAACCATGACAGGATTTAGTCAATTCTACCAAAAAACGATCCGCGCACACTATTTGGGCGGCAAGTTTTTGCCTAAAAAGGCAAGTAGCTTGTCCACCACTTCGTCAGGCTCCGTCACAAAGGGGGCATGAGCACTGTGTGCTAATACCTCGCATTGTGAGTGAGGCGCCAACGCAGACACCGCTTCCGCCACCGACGCAGGCACCAAACCGTCTAGCCGCCCGTATAACCGCAACCAAGGCACAGTGATCGCCTCACACTGTTGGCGAAGATCCGTGGTTGCCAGCATCGACAATCCATCTGCCAAAGCACGAGGGTCGGGCGCCGGCCGCGAAAACACCGCTTGTTTGAGCGCTTTCACATCTTTTCTCGCCGTGGGTGATCCCATGGCTTGCAGCGCCATGAAGCGCTCCACCGTTTGCGAAAAATCACGCTCAAGTTGGTCGGCAAAGTCGGTCAATACTGCCGGCTTGATTCCGCGCCATCCTGGCTCTGCAACAAACTTGGGTGAACTGGCCACGGTGACTAAACCACTCATACGCTGTGGCGATAAGTATGCCGCCTGTGTGGCGACTAACCCGCCCAGCGACCAACCGATCCAAGTTGCATGCGCTGGTGATTCTTTAAGCAACAGTTGTGCCAGTTTCTCTATATTAAGATCCGGTTGGTGGGCGCTGTGGCCGAAACCTGGTAGGTCAACACAGTGAACACGGTAATGCGCGGTCAGGTAAGGCAGTAACAGCGACCAAACAGCACTGTTCATCCCCCAGCCGTGAATGAGAACCAGATCGGGGCCTTGACCATAAGATTGCCAATCACATAACGCCATGCTTTACACTGCCTTGGTTGCTTTTCAATCAAGGTGCCTATGATACCAGCAATCAACCCACGGCGCTTGACGCGTTGGCTGACCCATTGGAGAGGCAAGATCTTGCCCTTGCAATGCCCTGTTTGCCACTTATCACTGGCGACCACGTCGGTGGGGGCCACACAGGCTTTGTGTTGCGACGCATGCTGGGACGCCCACTATCAATATCATCTTTGCCAGTGTTGCGGTTTGCCGGTGACCGACTCCCAAGCGCGATGCGGTGCCTGCCTGAGCCACCCACCGGCGTGGGATCACCTGTTTGCCATCAGCGCTTACCATGATCCCTTGCCGCAACTTGTCCATGCATTCAAATACCAGCAGGCCTTCGAGTTAGCCTTGCCCTTTGCACGCCAGTTAAGCGAGCGCATCCTTCACCCCGCTCCCGTGCTGCTTCCTGTCCCTCTCCATTGGCGGCGTCGCTGGCAACGCGGCTTTAATCAAAGCGTGCATTTAGCTTGGGCGCTGGCCGACCACCTTGATACTCAAGTTGTCGATAACGTTTTAGTCCGACATCGCCATACTGCGCCACAACAAGGTTTAAGCCGACAGGCGCGGCTCTCTAATCTGAAACATGCGTTTGCGATCAGGGGCGAGCTGCCAAGTTCTCATGTGGCGATTGTTGATGATGTGGTCACGACTGGACAAACGGTGTCACAACTGTGCCGGTTATTACGCCGTGCGGGAGCAGAAACGATCGATATTTACTGTTTGGCACGTACCGATCTACCCTAACGGAAAGCGTGCTATCCATGCTCATAAAGTAGCCACATGCTTCAAGGGGTGATAGCCAACGCAAACCGGAGTACACTGTATAAAACACACTGGATTAGTCAGGTATTTGTCGTGTCAGAAGTCAATATTTCAGAAAATGCACAAAGCCACTTTGTGAAGCTGCTTGAGCAGCAGCCCGAGGGCACCAATATTCGCGTGTTTGTGGTTAACCCAGGCACGCCAAACGCCGAGTGCGGTGTTTCTTATTGCCCACCCGAAGCGATAGAAAGCAGCGATACCGAACTTAAGTTCAACGGCTTTTCTGCCTTTATCGATGAGATGAGCCTGCCATTTTTAGACGAAGCGGAAATCGACTTTGTCACCGATAAAATGGGTTCACAGCTGACGCTGAAAGCACCGAATGCGAAAATGCGTAAAGTCGCCTCCGATGCCCCCTTGATGGAGCGGGTTGATTACGTGATTCAAAGCCAAGTTAACCCACAGCTTGCCAGCCATGGCGGCCATGTGAACTTGATAGAAATCACCGATGATGCGGTTGCGATTTTGCAATTCGGTGGCGGCTGTAATGGCTGCTCGATGGTGGACGTTACCCTAAAAGAAGGGATCGAAAAGCAGTTGCTGGCTGAGTTTAGCGGCGAGTTAAACGGCGTGCGTGATGTAACTGAGCATGCCCGTGGCGATCATTCTTACTACTAATAAACGCCGTCTCCTATCGCAAAAACAGGCCAAATGGCCTGTTTTTTTGTTCATTAGCCTCAGTGCGTGACATGAAAAAAGCTATCTCGTCGCCAATGGTAAACAAAGCACACCGCAAGACTGAGCCCTCTTAGCGCCATAAAAGTAAGCATCGCTAACCACAGTGCATGATTGCCCCACCCTTGCGCTAACCACCATGCCGCAAAAAAACCTGCGGTGGCGACAAACATCCCATTGCGCATGTCTTTACCCCGCGTGGCACCAATAAAAATACCATCCAGCAAAAAGCACCACATCGATACCAAAGGCATGGCCACCAGCCAAGTTAAATAACGTGCCGCTTGGTCACGCACCGCCTCGATATCGGAAATCAGCGCAATAATGTGATGGCCTGCCACGCCAAAGGCCAGCGTGATCGCCAAGCAAATCACCAACGACCAAAAAGTGCTGCCTATGAGTGACACTAACAACTCAGACTTACTCTGCGCGCCAATCGCTCTACCGACCATTGCCTCCATCGCATAGGCAAAACCGTCCATTGCAAAGGAAATCAGCATCAGAAAGCTCATCAACACCGCATTGGCGGCCACAATCTCGTCACCAAGCGTAGCCCCTTGGAAGGTCATGAAGGTAAACGCCAACTGCAAGCTAAGGCTACGTAAAAAGATGTCTCGATTAAGCTTTAGCAAGCGGCTCATCCCAGTCAGCCCGCGCTCAAATACCGACCGAACGGTTGGTAACTGACGCGACTGCCAGATACCTTTGACAAAATAGAGCCCCAGCATGAGGCCGAGATAATCGGCAACCACACTCGCCGCTGCGGCCCCTTCAACTTTCATATCGAGGCCCACCACAAACAGCAAATCAAGAACAATATTGGCGCTGTTAACCACAATCAGTAGCCACATCGGCTGGCGCGCATTTTGGGCACCCAGTAGCCAGCCCATGATCACCAAGTTCATCAAGGTCGCCGGCGCACTAAAGATCCGAATGGAGAAATACTGGCTCGCATAGTGTTTCACCTCAGCGCTGGCTTCACTAAAGTGCATCACCCCCTCTAAAATAGGCACATGCAGTGCGATTAACAGTACAGCCAGCAAGCACGCTAAGGTCGCCCCACGCACAAAGGTCGCCGCCAGCTCACGGTTATCACTCGCGCCATAGGCTTGCGCGGTAAACCCGGTGGTCGCCATACGCAAAAAGCCCAACAGCCAAAAGGTGACATTTATCATGGTGCTGCCAACCGCCACACCACCTAAATACCATGCATGGTCTAAATGGCCGATCACCGCGGCATCCACTAACCCTAATAACGGAACGGTGATATTGGAGATCACCATAGGTAAAGCCAGCGATAAGACCCGCCAGTGAAGCTCACGCTGGGTTAAAGACTGCCACATACTTCCTCGATTTGAATTTTAAATGATCTGCACTGCGTTTGAGAGATAGTCTATTTTTGATAAAGAACACGATTGCATCGACAAGCGATAACATCCTTGGGTAGCCCTTATGGGTGCAGCAGTGTACCATTGCGACAATCTCATCGACGAGCGGCCATTGTATTGCGCCAGTGACACGACGTCAGTTGCACTGCGCCAGTTGCACTGCGCTAACTAGCGCTCATCACCTCTGTGAATAAGGAAAGGTTATGCGTGTATTTTTTGCCTGTGTGTTGGTGGTATTGCTAGCGGGTTGCTCGAAAGTGACCAAGCAAAACTACGATCAGCTCGAAGTGGGCATGAGTTATGACGTGGTTGTGAGCCACATTGGCGAGCCTAGCCAATGCGACGACACCATGGGCTTAACACACTGTGTATGGGACGGCGATGGTAAACATATCAAAGTCTCGTTTGTCGCCGACAAAGCCACCGTGTTGTCGGCGAAAGGGCTAAAGTAGCCTCTCAATAGCGCAACGCGTGGTCGGCAAGCAGCACCACAAAGGTCGCGAAGATATGCCATATCGAGAACTTAAAGGTCTGCCACGCGATGCCTTTTTGCGACTGGGTTTTCAGTCGCCAAGCGTAGCCGACAAAGACCAGATTTAAGGTGGTCGCCCCCACCAGATACAGCCAACCACTCATCCCGGTCAGCCAAGGTAAAATGCCCACGATGACCAGCAGTAGGGTGTAAAGCAAGACCATGGTTTGGGTAAACCCTACCCCGTGAGTGACAGGCAGCATCGGCACATCGGCTTTGGCATAGTCATGGCGGCGATGTATTGCTAACGCCCAAAAGTGAGGCGGCGTCCAAGTAAATATGATCATCACCAGCAGTAGCGCATGGGCGTGAAGCTCTCCGGTCACCGCGGTCCAGCCTAACAAAGGCGGCATCGCACCGGCCAAACCGCCAATCACGATATTTTGCGGGGTCGCAGGTTTAAGCCACTGGGTATACACCAAGGCATACCCGACCAGGCTGGCAAACGTTAACCAGGCGGTGAGCGGGTTCAGCCACCAGCAAGCAATAAAACCGCTCACCATCAGCACTACAGCAAAGGCCAACGCGGCACCTTGACTGACTCGCCCCTCAGCAACGGGACGATGGCGGGTGCGCTGCATTTTCGTATCAATTTTCCAATCGATAACGTGATTAAACACCGCCGCCGCACTGGCTTGCGCACCAATGCCAAATAATCCCACCAGCACCGCCGACCAAGGTGGCCAACCTGGGGTTGCCAAACACATGCCCACCAACGCGGTGAGAAGCAACATGGCAACCACACGCGGTTTGGTCAGCTCGTAATAATCACGCCAATTGGCGCCAGCAGGTGTCGAAACACTAGCGGTACGTTGAAACTGTGCCATCACGAGCTCCTTGAGATAGTGACGAGGAAAGAGATAAACGACGAGTGATCAGCAACGTAACCAACAGTGATAATCCCCCTAAGTTGTGCGCCACCGCCACACTCAGCGGCAGTAGCGCAACCACATTGGTCACCCCTAACGTAATTTGCATCGCCAGCACGCCACTCACTGCCATTGCCAGCGCTCGCGCCCCAGCACGCCACAGCATCCATGCCCAAGCGAGCACTAATACAGTGACCACCATGGCGCCCAGACGATGGGTGGCATGAATGGTCACCCGCTCGGCATGGTTAAGCACGCCAAACTGATAGGTGTCGCTAAGAGGACTGACGGGATGAAAGGCGGAAGGGGTGAAAAGCTGCCACCAAGGGCTTTCACAGATAGGTAGCTGAGTGCAGACGGTGGCGGCATAGTTGGCAGAGGTCCAGCCGCCGAGACCGATTTGTACAATCACCGCGACCAAAGCCAACGTGCCCACGCGGCGCGCGGATGACGACATCGAAAACACAGGCAATCGGAGCGCGCCTGTCGCCACCGCCAGCCAAACTAGCAAGCATACCGTGGTGAAACCACCGAGTAAGTGCGCCATCACCACCACCGGCATCAAACTTAAAGTCACGGTCCACATCCCTAAGGCGGCTTGCGCGATGACGACCACACTGAGCAAGGTGGTCAGTGGTCGTAAAGCCTGATAGTCAGGACGTCGCCAGCTGATCCACGCCAACGCAAAAATCGCCAGCCCTAAGGTGCCCGCCACGTAGCGATGCAGCATTTCATTCCATGCTTTATTGATATCAAGCGGCGCATCTGGGAAACGCGACATGGCGACCGACTGCGCGCTTTCACTGGCCGGCACGGCCAAATGGCCATAGCATCCGGGCCAATCTGGGCAGCCAAGCCCCGCTTCAGTCAGGCGGGTAAACGCGCCGAGGCCGACCACCAGCACAGCCAGTATCAGTGTCGATAAGACGGCGAGTTGGTAGCGACGCGTTGCCATAATCAGCCTACCTTTGACAATTTAAGGAGCCGTTTGAGGTCGCGTAACAAGCCTTTTCCTTGCGCGACCCACTTCGTTTTATCATCACTGACCGGATAGGCCAGCACCACATTATTCATCGGATCGCTAAGATAGATGGTATTTTTATCAAACGCTTGCTGCTGCCATGCCCGCGCTTGCTCTGTGGTCAGGGTTTGCCATGTCAGTACCTCCGGCGCTTTCGGGGCGGAGCTCGTCAGTGCCACGCTACTGACCCGATCGCGCTCTTTGCCGACCGCAATCGGAATTTGTGTTAACTGAAACAGCGCTTGCTCACATACCGAATCACATTGCTCTGGCACCCGATAAATCAACCGCCACTGGCCTTGCTCAGGTAACCAATTCAAGGTCGCCGGCTCAGTGAGAAACTCTCCGTAATTGGTGACCCCTTTTTCATACCAGCTTTGCTCCAACACCAATTTCGCCACCACCACGGGCAGGACAAAGATGCCAATCAAAGCCACGAGCGTCATGCGTCCTTTCACACCGCTTCCCTCTGTTTAGTTTTGTACCACCAGATGCCCGCGCCAATACTGACCGCGAGCGCCATTAACGCCCACTGCAAGGCATAGCCATAATGTTTTACTGGCGGCATCACCACCGGCTGCCACACCGGTGTCACCCCCGCTTGCGCCAAGGCATCTGTGCTCGGCGTGGTCACATCCACCAGTTTTTCTGCCCGTATCAACCACTGCGCCTCCAGCGCGGGCATTTGGGCATTAAGTGCTTGTAAGTCAATGCGCTGCACCCGAGCGGGCCAGGCGTGTGATGCCGTTTCTTCCTTGAGTACCACCCGTTTGGACGGTGTATCAATAAAGCCAGACAGCTGATAGCGCGATGCCAACGCGGGCACCGCCGGCAAGCGGCGCAGCGCAGGCGCGGCCATCCAGCCTAATTCGACCAGCCACCATTGCGATGACTGCTGGCTCGGTACAAAGGGAAGAAAAAGGCGATAGCCTATGCGACCTTGGTGGGTCTGATTATCGAGCCACACGGCAAACTCGGGGCGAAACTGGCCATCGATCGCCAGGTATTGCCCTTTTTGCACCGCGCTTGCGAGTGAACCTGGTGCTTGATTGGCCTCAAACTGTGCCAGATGTTGGGCTTTTTGCTCGCCACGCGTCCATTGCCAATGGCTTAACTTGACGAGCAGCAAGACCACAACCACAGTCAATATCAGAAACCCCATTCGCCGTCCTTGTTTCATGATTACCTATTGCGCTAAGGAGCGCTTATGTTGGTCAAAGCTATTCTGATTTGCTTACTGGTTTTTATTCTGTTTAACCTCTTTCGTGCCTTGCCGGTACTCCTAAAAGGCGATAGCGCTGTGCCTTTGTCACGTTATCTCGGTCGGCGTGTGCTGTTTTCCGTGGTTGTCTTCGTGTTATTGCTGATTGCGCTATCCATGGGCTGGATTGCCCCCAACCCGCGCCCTTACTGAGCTACAAGATATACACAAAGACAAACAGGCATAGCCAGACCACATCGACAAAGTGCCAATACCAGGCACTGGCTTGAAAGCCAAAGTGATGTTCAGGGCTAAAATGCCCACGCATCACACGCAGCCACACCACCAACAGCATAAAGGTACCCAAGGTCACGTGTAGGCCATGAAAGCCGGTTAATAAATAGAAGGTGTTGCCATACACCCCGGAGTCGAGCCGCAGATTCATTTCTTGATAGGCGTGCACATACTCTTCGCCTTGAAAGAACATAAACAGCGCCCCAAGCAGCACTGTCACCAGTAAAAAGCCTTTCAATCGCTCACGTTGATTTTTTTCAATCGCGGTATGGGCAATATGGAGCGTGACCGATGAAGTGAGTAGGATAAGTGTGTTAAGTAAGGGCAGTCCCATTGCCGGCATCGCAGTGGTTTCAATCCCTCCAGGCGTGAGGGTCAACGGCCACTGGGCGACAAAATCTGGCCACAGCACCGCCGCGGTCATCGCGTTATTGCTCGCACCACCCAGCCAAGGGACGGCGATAAAGCGGGCATAAAAGAGCGCGCCGAAGAAGGCACCAAAAAACATTACCTCAGAGAAAATAAACCAGCTCATTCCTTGGCGAAAAGAACGGTCCATTTGCGCCGAGTAAAGCCCTTGCATAGATTCGTGGATCACGTCGCGAAACCAGCCGGTGAGCATAATCAAAATAAGCACAGTGCCTGCCAGCAACAACCAAGGGCCGTTGCCACCAAATAAACCGCCCACCGTGGCACCCGCGCCAGCGGCAATCAAAAACAGCGCCACCGCACCCACGATCGGCCAAATACTCGCGGCAGGGACATAATAACGTTCAGGCGTCGCCATGATCGCCTCCTTATTCCTTGGCGCTGGCAGTCACATCAAACAAGGTGTAAGCCAGCGTTAAGTGGTTAATATCGTCCGGCAACTCAGGATCCACGTAAAAGATCAGCGGTAAAGAGGCATCCTCGCCACGCGGCAATGGCTGACGGTTAAAACAAAAGCATTCAATTTTGTTTAAGTACTGTGCGGCTAAACCCGGCGAGACCGAAGGCACGGCTTGGCCAATGGTGTCATAGCGTGCGTTGTTCGTTGCGAGATAATTAATCGTGTGGGTCTCACCCGGGTGCACTTTCATCTGGTTGACTTGGGGCTCGAACGTCCAGCGCATCCCCGGGTTGATATAGGCGATAAACTCGATGGTCACCAAGCGGTCTTGGTCAATGCCCGCACTGGATGCGGCCGCCTCGTTATCGGTTTTACCATTGATCCCTGTCACCTCACAGAACACGTCGTACAAAGGCACTAAGGCAAACGCAAAGCCAAACATGGCCACCGCTAACAACAATAATCGACGAGCGGAGCGGGTTGATTTAGTGGCCATCTCGCACCTCCTTGAGATCAGGCGGTGTCTCAAAGGTGTGATACGGTGCGGGCGATGGCACGGTCCATTCTAGCCCTTCGGCGCCATCCCAAGGCTTGGCAGCCGCTGGGGCGCCACCACGCGCGCACTTAACCACGACGACCAAGAAGATGAGTTGCGATAAACCAAAGGCAAAGCCACCGATGCTGACAATGGCGTTCACGTCAGCAAACTGCAAGGCATAATCGGGGATCCGGCGCGGCATCCCCGCCAGTCCCAGAAAGTGCATGGGGAAGAAAAGCACATTGACCGAAATCACCGAGCACCAAAAGTGCCACTTGGCCAAGGTTTCATTAAACATATGGCCCGTCCACTTTGGGAGCCAGTAGTAAGCCGCGGCCATAATCGAGAATACAGCGCCCGAAACCAGCACATAGTGGAAATGTGCGACCACAAAATAGGTGTCGTGATACTGAAAATCGACCGGGGTGATCGCCAGCATCAAGCCAGAAAACCCGCCGATGGTGAACAAGACAATAAAGGCAATCGCAAACAACATGGGCACTTCAAAGGTCAAGGATCCCCGCCACATGGTGGCGACCCAATTAAAGACCTTCACCCCAGTGGGCACAGAGATCAGCATGGTACAGAACATGAAAAATAATTCGGCAAACACCGGCATCCCGGTGGTGAACATATGGTGCGCCCATACTAAAAAGCTTAACCCCGCAATCGAGGCGGTGGCGTATACCATCGAGCTATAGCCGAACAGGCGCTTGCGCGAGAACGCAGGGACGATTGCCGAGATAATTCCAAAGCTTGGCAAAATCATGATGTAGACCTCGGGGTGACCAAAGAACCAGAAAATATGCTGGAACAAAACCGGGTCGCCGCCCCCCGCGGCATCAAAAAAGCTGGTACCAAAGTATTTATCGGTCAGCACCATGGTGGCGGCCCCTGCCAATACCGGCATCACCGCAATCAACAAAAAGGCCGTGATTAGCCAAGTCCAAACAAACAGCGGCATTTTCATGTAGGTCATGCCCGGCGCGCGCATATTGGTGATGGTGACAATCACATTGATGGCGCCCATGATTGAGCTTATCCCCATAATATGCAGGGCAAACACAAACAAGCCGGTACTGTCTGGGCTATAAGTGGTCGACAGCGGCGCGTAAAACGTCCAGCCAAAATTAGGGCCGCCGCCTTCCATAAACAACGAGCCAATAAGCAGTAAGAACGCGAACGGCAGGATCCAAAAGCTCCAGTTATTCATCCGTGGCAGCGCCATGTCCGGCGCTCCTATCATCATTGGCACCATCCAGTTAGCCAAACCAGTAAACGCGGGCATCACCGCGCCAAACACCATGATCAGGCCGTGTACTGTGGTCATTTGGTTGAAAAAGTTAGGCTCAACCAGTTGCAAGCCGGGCTGAAAAAGCTCAGCGCGGATCACCATCGCCATCGCCCCACCCAGTAAAAACATGGTGAAGCTGAAAATCAGATACATGGAGCCAATATCTTTGTGGTTGGTGGTCAACACCCAACGCATGATCCCACGCGGTTTATGGTGATGATCGTCATGCAAGGTATCTGGGGTAGTGTCTGTCATCACGCGCTCCTAAAGATCTTCACCTGACTTCACCGCGTTGATTTGCGCAGCTTGTACGGTATCACCGGTGTCATTGCCCCACGCATTGCGCTCATAGGTCACCACCGCCGCCAATTCTTTGAGCGACAATTGCGGACCAAACGCTTGCATGGCGGTACCTGCTTTGCCGTTGACGACGATATCGATATGGTCGACCAATCTATCCGGCTGAATGGCAATCTCAGCGCCGGCCAACGCGGGGAACACGCCCGGCATCCCTTGTCCTTCGCTTTGGTGACACATGCCACAGCGGCTGTCGTACACTTGTTTGCCTAGCGCCATTAGCTCATCCATCGGCATTTCCATGTCCAGCAAGCGTTGCTCTTCTTCGCGCGCTTTCTGCTGTGCTAGGGCCGTTTTTTGCACCCAAGCATCAAATTCCTCTTGGGGCTTGGCGATCACCACAATCGGCATAAAGCCGTGGTCTTTACCGCACAGCTCTGCACATTGGCCGCGATAAATGCCGGGCTTATCAATTTTGGTCCACGCCTCATTAATAAAACCGGGGTTAGCATCTTTTTTCACCGCAAATGCAGGCACCCACCACGAATGAATCACATCTTGTGAGGTGATTAAAAAGCGCACCTTACGCCCAACTGGCAATACCAGAGGCTGATCGACCTCGAGTAAATAGGTGTCCCGCTTTTGTCTTTCATTGCGGATTTGTTCGGGGCTTGAGGCAAGCAGAGAAAAGAAGGCAACGTCATGGTCAAAATAGCGGTAATGCCACTTCCATTGTGATCCCGTTACCTGCACTGTGAGGTCCGGCTCAGTGGTGTCTTCCATATCGAGTAGCACTTGGGTGGCCGGAATCGCCATACCCACCAAAATTAAAAACGGCACGAGCGTCCACGCAATTTCTACCTTGGTACTTTCATGAAATGAGGCAGGCTTCGCGCCTTTGGATTTACGGTGACGGATGATGGCCCAAAACATCACCCCAAACACCAGTACGCCAATCGCGACACAGATGTAGAAAATGGTCATATGCAGGTCATACACCTGCTGGCTGATGGCCGTCACCCCTTGGGTGAGATTCCAGCCTTCGCGCTCTGTGGCTACTGCACCGCCACTGAACATTGTTAAACTCAGCGCTAGGATTCGTCTTTGGTGCCTCAGCACGGCTCCCTCCTGCCTCACGGCATCAATGCAAAGCCTTACTGCTTGTCGCCACATATCAACGTCGCACGCTGTTATAGCGGTCAGAGTAGTGATATCAGCAAGCCGTCGTTAAGGAAAAACCTCGATACAGCTGGTCACAACCATTAACGTTTTATTTACATTCAATTTAGGAGAGGTTTGCCCAAAGGACAAAAAAACAGAGGGAAAAAAATCGTGATGCCAAGCACATACTGATGCTCAACACAGTAAGCAGGGGGCCGCCATGGCATCAGATTTCGATATGTAGCACCACCGGCGTAAAGCGGAGGCGATAGCGAGGCATCGCGGCCAGTGCACGCTGCCATAGACGCCACCGTGGGCACGGCTTATCGAGCGGAGATTTTTCTTCCACGCGACACGCCCAAGGTAACGCATTAATAATCGCCATTCTGGGGTCGGTGAACCCATGTTGATAGTGCTCACAGCCGAGTTTTTGACCCATTCGGGTATGACATTTATCTCCCGCTAAGACCAAGCAAGCCTCAAGTTGAGGGAAATAACGGCTAATGTGGTGGCAAAAGGCAGAAATTTCTTGGTTAGTGCACTCTAACAAGGCTTGATCGCAAATCAGCATGGTGGGATGACCTGCCGGCACCGCCAACTGCGCCAGCCAATCAAGCTGCTTGACCGAGCCTTGCACCATGCGAAAACGCTCACTGGTATGAAACAAGCGCTCTCGCCAGAGCAGGGTTTCGTCTACGTCCACTTCCAACCAGCGACAGCGGCCGTTATCTAGTCGATAAAAACGGGTATCGAGTCCGCCACCCACGTTAATAATCCAAGCAGTGGGATGCTGGGCTAAGAATTGTTTTACAATCGCGTCACATTGACTGGTAAGCGTGGCATAAAGCAGCTGGGTTTGATCTAGGTTGTGCCAATCGCATTCAGGCTGCAACACGCACCCCTGGCAGGCAGCCGCCGCCATGGGATCATAGATCACGCCGTCGTCAGTCAGGCTCTCACGACTGCGCAGCCACATTGGCTTAAATAGCTTACTGGGAACAGAATGCTGTTGTGTACGCACGGACACCTCCACATACGATAATCACTGATGATAATAATTATCGTTTAACTGAGCAAGAATGCAAAGGTGTTTTTTTAACCGCGTTCCAATGGCGGACACTATCGCCCGCCACGGTCAAGATCACATCCAGTCGGTATTGCGGATCACCCCCACAGCAACGCCTTCAATCGTCAGCGATTGTGCGGTCAAATCCACCGAAATTGGCATAAACTCATCGTTTTCAGCATGAAGTACCACTTGTGCGCCTTTCTTCTCAAGCCGTTTAACCGTCACATCATCATCGACACGGGCAACCACCACCTGACCGTTATGCACATCTTGCGTTTTGTGGACGGCGAGCAAATCACCGTCGAGAATACCAATGTCTTTCATGCTCATGCCATTGACACGAAGTAGGAAGTCAGCATTGGGCTTGAACAGAGCAGGATCGACCTGATAGTGGCTTTCGACGTGCTCTTGCGCCAGTATCGGCTCACCGGCAGCAACACGCCCAATTAAAGGCAGCCCTTGCTCTTCCGGCGTCACCACCTCTTCTTCACTGATCAAACGAATACCACGTGATGCCCCTGGAATGATTTCCAACACACCTTTACGGGCCAAGGCTTTTAAATGCTCCTCTGCGGCATTCGCCGAACGAAAACCCAATTGACGGGCGATTTCGGCACGGGTCGGGGGCATTCCTGTTTCTTCAATGTGGGCTTTAATCAAATCGAAGATTTGTTGCTGTCTCGCGGTTAACGGCTTCATGCTCTTACCTGTCTTTTTATACAGTTAACTGTGAGTATATCCAGTAAAATGCAGCTTGAAAAGCACTAATTAACGCCACGAGAAGCCGATCTCATTATCGCGAATATCGTCGATTACGCGCAGGCTAATGGCAAATCTCGACCTTTGTTTGCAAGTTCGCGGCACTTTTCTGCTATCCTTGGCGCGCATTTTGAATTTGAGGCACTGACAATCATGGCTCTCTGGCAAAAGATTTATTACAAGCTATTGAATTTGCCGCTTTCTGCCTGGGTAAACACCCAATGTATTCCCTCTGAACCGGTCGAACAGCTTAATCTGTCACTCGCACGCCCTATTGTGTATGTGTTGCCGTTTCAGTCTCACACCGATTTATTAACCTTACGGCGCACCTGCTTACGCCAGGGGTTGCCCGATCCGTTAACGCCCTTGACCATTGGCGATGTTACTTTGCCGCGCTACGTGTTTATTAGCCACGGACGCAAGGTGTTTTCTGGGGATGACGATCTGCCTGCGCGCTCGCTCGCGCATTTTAAAGACTTACTTCACTTACACCGCCAAGATAGCGAATTAGATATCCAGCTCGTCCCAGCCTCCGTGCTATGGCAGCGCGATCCGGGCAATGAGACCCAGCGTCACCAAGCGATTCTGCGGGCGATGAATGGACCAGAAAAGCTGTGGACCATCCTCACCCGTGGCCGCGATGGCATGGTGCGACTTAGCCAAGCGGTATCGCTACGCTACATGGCCGATAAGCACGGCACCGACCAGGCTATTGCCCATAAACTGGCGCGCGTGGCGATGATCCATTTCTCACGCCAAAAGCTTGCCGCTTCAGGGCCGCGCTTGCCCAACCGTGGCTTACTGTTTAAGCGGCTGCTTGCGTCGAAAGCCATCGACAAGGTGGTGCACGATGAAGCGCAAACGCGCGATGTGTCAGTAGACAAAGTGCGCAAAGAAGCGGTCGATATGATGGAGGAGATCGCCGCCAACTTTTCCTATCGCTTGATCCGTTACAGTGACCGCATTCTTACTTGGCTGTGGAACAAGCTCTATCAAGGCATTCATGTCAACAACGCCGAGCGTGTGCGTCAACTCGCGCAAGATGGCCACGAGATTGTCTACGTGCCCTGCCACCGCTCGCACATGGATTACCTGCTACTTTCATACGTGTTATACAAAGAGGGCTTGGTACCACCGCATATCGCCGCTGGCGTGAACCTCAACTTCTTCCCGGCCGGCCCCTTATTCCGCCGTGGTGGTGCCTTCTTTATTCGCCGCAGCTTTAAAGGCAATCGCCTGTATTCCACCGTATTCCGTGAGTATCTCGCAGAACTGTTTGCCCGTGGCTACTCGGTCGAGTACTTTGCCGAAGGCGGCCGTTCTCGTACAGGCCGCCTACTGCCAGCGAAAACCGGGATGCTCGCCATGACCCTACAGGCGATGCTTCGCGGCCAACAACGCCCTATTACCTTGGTGCCTGTCTATATCGGCTATGAGCACGTGATGGAGGTCAACACTTACGCCAAAGAGCTCCAAGGCCAGCGCAAAGAGAAAGAAAGCGTCGGCCAAGTATTAGGGATCGTGCGTAAGCTGCGTAACTACGGCTTGGGTTACGTGAACTTTGGTGAACCCATTGCGCTCAACCAACATCTCAATGAGCAAGTGCCTGACTGGCACGATTACATTAACCCGATGGAGCCGCAAAAACCGGCGTGGATGAATCCGGTCGTCAGTGATTTGGCGACCAAGGTAATGACCCATATCAACGATGCCGCCGCGACCAATGCTCTCAACTTGTGCGCCACCGCGTTGCTGGCCTCACGTCAGCGCGCCTTAAGCCGTGAAGCGCTCGAGGCCCAGTTAGGGGTGTATCAAGCCCTGCTGACACAGGCTCCCTACTCGGCGAGCAGCAGTGTGCCTCAAGATTCACCGGCGGATCTGGTCGATCACGCGTTATCACTCAACAAATTGGTGGTCGAAAAAGACACCATGGGTGAAGTCATTTCTTTGGATCGCCAGCAAGCGATCTTGATGACCTACTATCGCAACAATGTCATTCATCTGGTGGCGCTGCCGTCGCTGATCGCGCAAATATTGGTGACCCACAAATCGATTAGCCGATCCGGCTTGCGCGCCTGCGTGCAGCAATTGTACCCCTTGCTCAAAGCGGAACTCTTTATGAGCTTTGACCAAGCGGGCCTTGAAAGCTACTTCGAAGCCTTACTGCACGCAATGCACGACCAGTCGCTGCTGTGCTGTGACGATGGCAAAGTGACCATGAATAATGCCAAGCTCGGTGAGCTGCAATTACTCGGCCGCACCATTGCCGAAACGCTGCAGCGCTACGCGATTACACTCACCTTATTCAGCCACCAGCCGCATATTGATAAGCGTGATTTGGAAAAACACAGCCAGATGCTGGCGCAGCGACTCAGCCGTTTGCATGGGATCAACGCCCCTGAGTTCTTTGACAAGCGAGTGTTCACCATTTTTGTCGACACCTTGCGCGAGCAAGGCTATTTGGACGATGATGCCAAGGCCAATGCAGAGCGTATCGCCGCGCTCAACGATCTGGTATGTGAGTTGATTTCCCCCGAGGTGCAATTGACCATTCAAGCAGTGCTTAATCAGCCATTAGGCACGAATAAGGCGGACAAACGCTAAGCGAAACTGCCCACTCATACAGCCCTCCTGACAAAAAAAAGGCGCTTCACCACGAAGCGCCTTCTCTTTCTTTATCCAAACTCGGCTACCCGTATACACCCAACAATACACCGATAAAAATCACTAGGCCGACATAGTTATTGTTCAAAAAGGCTTTAAAGCACGCCATCCGCTCGCGCTCTCTGGCGAGGTATTGCTGATAGACAAACAATGCAAAGGCGGCCAATAAGCTCCACTGATAGGCTGGCGACAGCGCCAACCACTGCCCGGCGAGCATCAGAAGCCCGAGGGTTAATAATTGTAAGCCACCCACCGTCGCTTTATCCCAGCGGCCAAATAGAATCGCCGTCGATTTGATACCAATTTTCACGTCATCGTCTCTGTCGACCATGGCATACAAGGTGTCGTAAGCGATGGTCCAACAAATATTGGCGAAAAACAGCAACCAAACCACTGGTGGCAGCGCATTTTGCGCCGCCGCAAACGCCATGGGGATCGCCCAGCTAAACGCCAGCCCTAATACTAACTGAGGCAGATGGGTGTAGCGCTTCATAAAAGGATAAATAAACGCCAGCGCGACGCCGACAAAAGAAAGCTGAATGGTCAAACGATTTTGGGTGAGCACCAGCAAAAACGCACCGAATACCAACATAATAAAAAAGCCGAGCGCTTCTTTTTCGCTGATCCGTCCGGCCGGTAAGGGCCTGTCTTTGGTGCGCTTAACATGGCCATCGAAATGGCGATCCGCATAATCGTTAATGACACACCCGGCGGCACGCATCATATATACCCCGAGCACAAAGACCACTAGGGTTAACAGTGACGGCATGCCTTCGGCGGCGAGAAACAAGGCCCATAAGGTTGGCCATAACAGCAATAGCGTGCCTATGGGCCGGTCTAGACGGGCCAGCTGTCCGAAGGCGGCCAGTTTTGCGCTCATGCAGGGATCTCCTTTCCATACACAGGTGAGCTAGGCAGAAATAATTCCGCCACTAGCATGGGGCGATTGTGGAGCCAAAGCCGAGAGCGACGCGCATGCAACTGATGAGACAAGCACGCCACATTAGCAGTTTCAATCGCATCTCGCCGTGAGGCGCGCTGCTTAAAGACATGTTGGCCTAATGGCTCTGTTCCCAAGGCATGCAAGTGTCCCCCTTGTCCTTCTAAGGTGGAGGCCGGCATCAAAGTACGCGCGCACAACCAAGGAAGTCCATCGCCTTTTAATACCACTTCACGCACCACACAAGCCTCTTGGCCAATCAGCGCAACTTCGCTGTCAGTCAGTTTGTCTGGGGTTAATTGATAAACGGCAATCACATCCACGTCAAAGTCATGACAGTGCTGCTTCAACCTTGCTGTCATCGAATGTGATTCGAGTAACCAACTGCCTTCTGCGGTGCGCTTTAGCGCCGCAATATCTGGTCGCTCCCAGCGTGCCGTTTGCAGCGCTTCTAAATAGGTATGATTTAATTCCGACATTGTTTCCTGTGCCACATCGCGCAAAATTCGCCTGTCCTTACCGCTAAGGGGGGGACAATGTTGCTATACTCGGCTGGTAATTGTATCAGGCTGGTTGCGTTTGGAGAATGCGCTCAGCCTATCCCTGTCACACCATGAACGGAATAACTGGGTCACTATGAGTAAAAAACAACCCCTATTAATGGTCGTACTGAGCGTGTTGTTCTGGCTTAGTGCCGCCGTCCATGCACAAGAAGAGGGTGAGGGTAACCCCAAATACAGTTACTTTTCCTTAGAGCCTGAGATTACCACCAACTATGTCACCGAAGGCCGTCGATTAGGTTTTATCAAGGTGAAAGTCGAGTTGATGGTCGATAACCCCAAACTCGTCAGTGAGCTGGAGTATCACTCTCCCCTGATCCGCGATGTGATTATTGAAACCCTAAACCAGCAAACCGCCACCCAGATAAAGTCGTTGTCTGGCCGAGAAACGATTCGCAAAACCTGTTTAGAGAAAGTCAACGAGCACCTACTCGCCGAAACCAATCGCCGCATGCTCACCGACCTGTTATTCACAAAATACTTATATCAATAATCACTCAGCCGTGACGTTAGCGACGGGCTCAGGGTGGCTAATCACCTCAAGGTGGCTTCCCTGTGCGCTCAGCATGTCACGGATCTGAGCTGGTGGCGTTGCGTCAGTAAAGACCATATCCAGCTGGGTTATATTGCCCAAATTCACCATGGCATTGCGGCCAAACTTGGTATGGTCTGCTGCCAGCATCACACAACGACTGTTATCAAGAATGGCTTTTTTGACGCGCACTTCATGGTAGTCAAAGTCGAGTAATGAGCCATCATCATCAATACCACTGATGCCAAGAATGCCAAAGTCGAGCCGAAACTGAGAGACAAAGTCGAGCGTTGCCTCACCGACAATCCCCCCATCGCGATTCCGTACCTCGCCGCCCGCAATAATCACCGTAAAGTCCTGCTTTGGCATTAAGATCGCGGCCGCATTCAAGTTGTTGGTCACCACGCGCAGGTTATGATGGTCTAGTAGCGCACGTGCCACCGCTTCAGGTGTGGTACCAATATCGATAAACAAGGTCGCCCCATCAGGAATATGTTTGACCAAGGCCTGTGCGATGGTGTCTTTTTCTTGCTGCTGAAGCACCTTGCGGGTCGCATACGCGGTATTTTCTGAGCTGGACGGCACCGTCGCGCCACCATGATGACGACGAATGTGGTTCTCTGCCGCCAATTCATTGAGATCGCGTCGAATCGTTTGCGGGCTGACATTGAAGCGCTCAACCAAGTCTTCCGTGCTCACGTATCCTTGTGACTTAACCAGATCAATGATTTGCTGATGACGTTTGTTTTGCTTCACTGCTTCTCCCCTTACAAAAAAAGCCCCCGCGATCACGAGGGCTTCCTAGTTTACGCATAGCCACTAGGCGATGCCAAGACAGATCACTTAGACAGCGTGCACAGCTGTGTCACGACGCACACGATGCTCCCCGACCCATGCCAAACACAGGAAGAAGATAGCCAACCCACACCCGCCGGTGAGCAGCATAAAGCCACCATCCCAGCCAAAGTGGTCGACGGTATAGCCAAGCGCAATGTTCGCGACAACCGCGCCACCCAGATAGCCGAATAAACCGGTCAGGCCGGCCGCGGTGCCCGCCGCTTTTTTCGGTGCCAGCTCCAATGCATACAGGCCAATCAGCATCACCGGCCCGTAAATCAAGAAACCAATCGCCACCAACGCCACCATATCGATGCCCGGGTTGCCGGCTGGGTTAAACCAGTACACCAACACTGCCACGGTCACCAGCACCATAAACAACACACCGGCAGGTGCTCGCGCCCCTTTGAAGAATTTATCAGACATCCAGCCACATAATAAGGTGCCTGGGATCCCCGCCCATTCATAGAGGAAGTAGGCCCAAGAGGATTTATCCACGGTAAAGCCTTTCGCTTCATCAAGATAAACCGGTGCCCAATCGAGTACGCCATAGCGAATCAAATAGACAAAGGCATTGGCAATCGCGATATACCACAGCAAACGGTTCTTCATCACGTAGGTGACGAAGATATCTTTGGCGGTCATCTCTTTTTCAAACGCTTCCTCGTCATAGTTCTCTGGATAATCGTCTTTATACTCCTCAATCGGTGGCAAGCCACACGATTGTGGGGTGTCACGTAGCGTTAACCAGATAAACACCGCGACCAATGCAGCAAAAAATGCAGGTACATAAAAAGACGCACGCCAGTCATCATTAAACAGCCACAAGCCGAGCAAGAATAGCGGCCCAATTAAGCCACCCCCGACGTTATGCGCCACGTTCCAAACCGACACCAGCTCACCACGCTCTTTCCGTGACCACCAGTGCACCATGGTGCGCCCACAGGCAGGCCAGCCCATACCTTGTACCCAACCATTAATAAACAGCAGGATAAACATGATGGTAATGCTGCTGGTTGTCCAAGGAAGGAAACCAAAGCTGAACATCACCAACGATGACATTAACAGCCCAGCACTTAGGAAATAACGTGGGTTTGAGCGGTCAGAGACACTGCCCATTAAGAATTTTGATAAGCCGTAAGCGATGGACACAGCGGCGAGCGCTACCCCCAAATCACCACGGCTAAAGCCATATTCATCAATCAAATACGGCATGGCCAAGCTAAAGTTTTTACGCACGAGATAGTAGCCGGCATAGCCGATAAAAATCCCGATAAACAGTTGCCAGCGCAGTCGAGTGTAGGTGTCACCGATCTGCGCTTGAGGCAATCTTTGCCGGTGAGCAGCCGGACGGAAGATTCCAAACATGAGAGGGTCCTCAGTAAGATGTACGCGATGGATTTATAAAAGGATAAAAATCAAAGAAGTGAGCAATAAATTTTCGTATTCGCTCAACGGGTAGAATAATTACTCAAACTGAAAACCAAAACCGTGAAAGCGAACATAAAAACATAGATCTGACGCAATAAAATTGCGCTTACGAACAAAAAAAGAGCAGTTACCTGCTCTTTTTTCTTTACGCGATAGAGATAATGCGATGTAGACAGAGGCACCGATCCGCTAAGAATGGCGTTTCGCATCCCACAGAGCGAGCAAACAGCCAATGATCAGACCAAATAAATGCGCCATATTGGCGATGTTCATGCCCATCGGCTGGAAAAAGCCAATCACCAACCACGCCAGCATAAAGACAACATATGGCTTTTCGACCGTGAGGCCACGCGATGGCGCCAGCCAAGTCATCCACCATAAATAGCCTAACAGCGCGTAAACCACGCCCGAGAGACCACCAAAGTAAGGCCCTTCCAACCAATACTGACCGAGTCCCGAGAAAAGCGCGGCGAATAAAAAGATTTGAACCAGCTTACTGCTACTGCCGAGGCGCTCGATGCGACCACCAAGTACCCACCACCAGAGTAAGTTGAAGATAATATGCAAAGCGGAAAAATGCAGGAGCGCATGGCTGAATAGACGCCACAGCTGCCAGCGCTGACCACTATCAGCCGGAAACAGTAAGCTGCGTACGACAACCTCAAACCCGCCCAGCGTCATCAACGCAAACAACACCACACTGGCGCACATCACCGCCAAGGTCACCGGACCAGATTTATCTTTGACCGTTTGCCATAACCCTGAAGAGGGGTAGTGAAAACGGGCATGGCGGGTTTCTGCCACCTGCCAAGACGCCGCTTGATAACGGCTATGCATGGGGTCAGCGATAAACCGCTCCAGCTCGCTATCCACCCAGGCTTTATCGTTGTCGTTCACCAACCAAATCGCTACCTGCGTTTCCGGCTCAGGGGCGAGTTCAAGAGCGACGTGATGCGCTGCCGCATAATCGACAAACGCCTGAGCCAAGCGCGCATTTGGCAGTACCGCGATTTTTTGCATGAGCTGTCCTATTGAGGCCCCTATTTAAGATCGATACCCGACGCGGTGGGAAGGGCTTGACGTTGCCAGGCTTCAAACCCGCCATCGACACTATATACCGCATCGAAGCCTTGATTGATCAAGTACTGCGCCGCGCCTTGGCTGCTGATCCCGTGATAACACATCACCAGCACCGGCTGATCAAAGTCAACCTGATCCATAAACGCCACCAAGGTATCGTTCGTTAGGTGATACGCATCTTGAGGATGCGCAACCTGAAACGTTTGTGGATCGCGAATATCCACCAATACTGCATTTTGCTGATCATCACGCAGCATTTCCCACGCATCGGTCACAGAGATGTGTGCAAACTGATCCATACCTTTTACCCCTTCACTCACAAAGTTATTCCCAGCTGACGTCACACGAGGATAACGTGCTCCTCGAAACAAGTCCGCATTGTACCTGAGTTTGATCTCACACGTCTGCTTCCCCCCGCCAACAGTGTTCGTTTTTTAGTCGACTGTGGAAAAAGGTGTGGATTGCGTTGATAAGCGATGATCGTTATACCGGATCCACTATATGTAGTAAGGATCCAGGATAAGCTGTGAATAACCTCTTCAACACTTTTCTTTTTCCCTGACAACAGGCATAAAAAAACCGGCCTCATGGCCGGTTCAGCTTTGATCGAAGACGATCTTACAGCGCATCACCCATTGCTTGTTTAAGCTTTTTCATCGCGTTCTTCTCTAGCTGACGGATCCGCTCCGCCGACACTTGATAATGATCCGCGAGATCTTGCAACGTGGCTTTGTTGTCGTCTAACCAACGAGAACGGACAATATGTTGGCTGCGCTCATCCAATGCGGATAGCGCACTGGCCAATCGGCGGTTTGCGTGCGACTCCCAGTTTTCCGCCTCTAGCGACGCGGCAATATCTGAGGTTTTGTCCTCCAGATAATAGACAGGGGCCATTGGACCGCTTTCGCGCTCATCGTCGGCATTCGCCGGCGCTTCAAAGGTCGCATCCTGTGCGGCCAACCGAGCTTCCATTTCGCGCACCTCAGACGCTTCCACGCCGAGTTGCTCTGCGACCATATTCACTTCGTCGTTATTAAACCAACCCAAGCGCTTTTTGTTTTTACGCAAGTTAAAGAAAAGCTTACGCTGCGCTTTGGTGGTTGCCACTTTAACGATACGCCAGTTACGCAATACGTACTCGTGAATTTCAGCTTTGATCCAATGGACAGCAAAGGACACGAGGCGCACGCCAACTTCTGGGTTGAAGCGCTTCACCGCCTTCATCAAACCAATGTTGCCTTCTTGTACCAAGTCTGCCATCGGGAGACCGTATCCGGTGTATCCACGGGCGATATGAACAACAAAACGCAAGTGAGATAGGATCAGCGACTTCGCCGCCTCCAGATCACCATGATAATGGAGACGCTCGGCCAGCGAATGCTCCTCTTCAGCGCTGAGCATAGGGTGGCTGTTTACCGCTTGCAGATAACCGTCGATGTTATCTTGAACAATCGGTGCCAATGCGTTCATCTCTTTTGTCATTCAAACCTCGTTTCCGAATCGTCGAAGACCGAATTGCTGATTAAGCATGCAAAAATATACCCAAGCAGGGGCAAACTGCAAGCCTTTATCTGTCTGTTGTGAGTCTATGACCGTATTAACCCTACACAGGTTCAATTTCTTTTAAATGTCGGCGCGTCGCCAGCAACGCCGCCAACACTCCTAGTAGGATTGAGCCCATTAACAATAGCAAAGATTCATCCCAATTGAGTCCGCTAAGGGTAAAGGGACTGTCATAAAGCTGTGCAAATTGCCGCACCGCCCCATCCATCAACCAGGTGTTTAGTCCGGTGAGTAACCACGCGACGATCGCCGCCAGTCCGCCCAACCATGCGCCCATATAAAGATAAGGCCGTAAGATAAAACGGTCGGTCGCTCCTACCATTTTCATCACTTGGATCCGTGCACGATGATGGAGTACCTGCAACCGCAAGGTATTCCCCACAAGTAGCACGACAGCTGCCAACATCAACCCGGAAAAAAGCCAAGCAAGCGTAATGGCCAGTGTTTTGATCGCGTCCAACCGTGCCAGCCAATCAGTATCTAACCGCACTTCCTCGACTTCAGCCAGTGCCGAAAGCTTGTCGGACAAGGCTTCCACACGCGCGGTCAAAGAGATGGCGTCTTCTCCATCTGCGGGGGTCACGTCAGGCACCACCACCAACACAGCAGGCAGTGGATTATTATCTAACAAGCTCACCGCTTGATTAAAGCCTCGCTGCTGTTTTAGCGACGCCATACCTTGGTCGGGCGAGATGTATTCAATGCTATCAATGGCGGGCCACTCCCTCAGCTGCTTAGCCAGTGCTTCACCTTGCTGCGACGATTGATCCGGCGTTAAGAACACATTGAGTTCAGCAGGGCTATGCCACTGCGCGCTCACTGCTACCACATTCTTGGCCAATAAGTAGAAGGTCGCGGGTAAGGAAAGTGCAACCGCTAACACCATCAAGGTGAGTAGATTCCCCATCGGGCGTTGAAACAGATCCCGCCAAGCAGTGGAGGCATGACGCTTTTGCGTCTGCATAAAAGATTCAGCCATGACTGACCTCCGCCAAACTGCCTTGCTGGAGATCAAACCGCCTAAGGTGGCGGTACTGCTCAAGCAAGCTGGTGTCATGGGTCGCCATAAGAATGGTCACGCCCACTTGGTTGAACAGGCGAAACAGCTCCATAATCTGCGCTGACAAAGCGGCATCGAGATTCCCCGTTGGCTCGTCCGCCAACAGGACTTGCGGGCGATTGACCACCGCCCGGGCAATCCCAACGCGCTGCTGCTCCCCGCCTGATAATTGAATCGGGAAACAACGCGCTTTATCCAACAGCCCCACTTTATCTAACGCCGCAGACACGCGTTTTTTGATTTCACCTTCTGGCTGCTGTTCAATACGCAGCGGTAACGCCACATTCTCGTAGACAGTCGCGTCCATCAGCAGGTTATGATCCTGAAAAATAATCCCTAAATGGCGCCGTAGAAACGGAATGTCTTGGCGCGGAATGCGGGAAATATCATGGCCATTGAAGTAAATCTGCCCATCACTGGGGCGTTCAATGGCGCAGATCAGTTTCAGCAGCGTACTTTTCCCGGCGCCAGAATGGCCGGTTAACAACGCCATATCCCCTTTGGGAAGCTCAAAGCTGACTTTTTGCAGCGCCTGACGGCCACCCCGATAGGCTTTGCTTACCTGCTGAAACTGAATCACGGTTATTCCTCCCGGCTAAAGAGCGCCTCGATAAAGTCGTTGGCGTTAAAGGTGCGTAAATCTTCAATGCCTTCACCGACACCAATATAGCGAATCGGAATATTAAATTGTTCTGCCACAGCAAAAATAACCCCGCCTTTGGCAGTGCCGTCTAATTTTGTCAGCGTAATCCCCGTTATCGGTGCAATTTCATTGAACAATTTCGCTTGGCTAATGGCGTTTTGCCCGGTACCGGCATCCAGTGTCAGCATCACTTCATGTGGCGCCCCCACATCCAGCTTTTGCATCACGCGCACAATCTTGCGCAGCTCTTCCATCAAGTTGGCTTTGTTCTGCAAGCGCCCGGCGGTATCCGCAATCACCACATCGACGTTACGCGCTTTGGCCGCTTCAATCGCGTCATACAGCACGGAGGCACTGTCTGCGCCGGTGTGTTGGGCAATCACAGGCACCTGATTGCGTTCGCCCCAAGCTTGCAGCTGCTCGACCGCGGCCGCACGGAAGGTATCACCGGCAGCCAGCATCACAGATTTACCTTGATCTTGGAACTGGCGTGCTAATTTGCCGATGGTGGTCGTCTTGCCCACCCCGTTGACCCCGACCATTAAGATCACGTAAGGCTTTTGGTCAGTCAGCACCAACGGTTGCTCGACCTTTTCCAGCATCTGCGCCATTTCTTGTTTAAGAATGCCATACAAGGCTTCGCCATCTTTCAGCTCGCGGCGACTGGCTTTATCGGTCAGGTTATCGATGATTTTAGTGGTCGCTTCCATCCCCACATCGGAGATAAGCAGCTGCTCTTCGAGCTCCTCGAATAAGTCATCATCGATTTTCTTACCGCTAAACAGGCCAAAAAATCCAGAACCTAAGTTGGTTTTGGTTTTTTGCAGGCCACGCTTTAGGCGGGCAAAAAAGCCTTCACGTTGCGGTCTGTCACGCTCGCGAACCGCAGCAGATTGTGGCTCTGACTCTGGCTCTGGCTCTGGCTCTGGCTCTGGCTCTGGCTCTGGCTCTGGCTCTGGCTCTGGCTCTGGCTCTGGCTCTGGCTCTGGCTCTGGCTCTGGCTCTGGCTCTGGCTCTGGCTCTGGCTCTGGC